>JAISSE010000102.1 GCA_031273285.1 Prevotellaceae bacterium | reverse complement strand
TTCTGCCATGTGCGTGTATTCCCTGATGGCATTGCAGATGGATGGCATTGCTTTTTCCGGTACGGATTGCCCCTGACAGCGTTCCACGCTTACATAACAGGCAACGGCTTCGCCGCCCGAATTGATTTCGCGCATCCAGCTTTGCAGAAGTGTGGTTTTACCCGTCTGGCGGGGCGCATGAAGTATCCAGTAAAGTTCGTCTCTGATGTAACGGTTCAATTGAGCGCCTACCAAACGCTCTGCCGGAGGAAGCATGTAATGTCTGTCCGGATTGCAGGGTCCTGTGGTATTAAAAAATCTAATTCTTTTCATATCATTCTTTTATTATTTTTGAGTGCAAATATACATAAAAATTTCGATTACAGTGTTTGGTTGCCTCAAAAAGGTGTATTTCAAATTGAAAATTGAGAATTGGAAGTTGAAAATGAGCATGATATTGTGAGATACTTCAAAAGTTTCGGGTAACGTTACGTAAATTCCGTAAAGGAAAGTTGAAAACTTAGCGCGGGGCAGCGATCCTGCCGGCAAAGCCGGTAAAAGGGCGGGTTCACAAGTATGAAACCGCCCTAACCGTCATCTACAATTAATATATTTGGCAGACAGATGTTTAAAATCCGCTTTTTCGGTAATAAGTTGCATATTCGACCTTTTCTTCGTTCGTACCGGCGTTTGTCACGTCGTATTTCAACGATATCACCGTTGAATCGGCATAATTCAGGACATCTGCGTAATTGACCAGATCCAGTGCGATATAGTTGTATGAACTTTTATTCTCGTTCGTTTCTTTGCTGTTGTGCCATAAACGGAGAAAAAGGGTATCGTTTTTGTATTTTTCGTTTTCTTCAATGAATCCGAAAGTATGTTTTGCGGCATCGTTATATTTCACCCAGAATTGGACTGTCAGGTAGTTTTGCGCCGCCCATGCCGCAGCTGTAATATTCTGGCTTGCGTCGAACAGAAATTTTCCCGTCATGACACTGTCCGCCGCCGTCGGAGGCAGGGCGCTTTTGTGGGTCGGGATACGTGCCAGATTGTCGACGCTTACCGCCAAACCGGTTGTTTCCTCTGTTAAGCCCACCGGATTGTAAAAAAATCCTACAAGAATCCGGTCGCCTGCTTCTCCCCATTTAGGGTCGAATTTGGGCGGATACAGGGAGAGTCCGTCATCGGTATAAAAATATTTTTCTCCCGCACCGGATTTTATTACGGCAAAATACTCCGCATACAACTTGGGTTCAATCTGCTGGCAGGAATATGCCAGAGCAAAAACCGCCGAAAATATGAAAACCGTTCTAATTTTTTTAACCATTGTTATATCCAATCTATTGCATAATAGATGTTATTTATGCCGGAAATGTTGCACGGATAGAAAAATATTTTTCACAAAACATACAACAGGCACGTTAAAAGCCGTTTAATATTTTCCGTAAAAAAAAGAAACCCTAAAAACTTCCGGATTCAGGGTTTGCGTAGCGCCGGAGGTTGCCCGTGAAGAGCATTTTGGCGACGCAATGTGATGCAGAGTCCGGGTTTTTAGAGTTTCCTAAATATAAATGTAGTTATGAAAAAAGTTTAATCGACTATCCGGAATGTGTTCGGCACAAGTTTCTTTTCCAGAAAGTCGCTTATTATGTCCTGTACCTCTATCAATGCTTCGTCAATGTCATCGTTCAGAAGAATATAATCGAATTTTGTCGCATGCATGATTTCCTCTTTTGCTTTGTTCAATCTCACTTCGATGGTTTCCAAAGTTTCGGAAGAACGTTTTTCCAGTCTGTCCTGCAATGCTTCCATGGAAGGCGGCAAAACAAATATCAGAAATGCGTTTTTGAATCTTTTTTTGACATTCAAAGCTCCCTGCACGTCAAGGTCGAACAATGCGACTTTGCCTGCCTTGCATATTCTGTCTATCTCCGACAGCAACGTCCCGTACATTGTACCGCCGTACACTTCTTCCCATTCCAGAAATTCGCCGTCGGTAATTTTGCTTTTAAACTCGTTTTGAGATAAAAAATAATAATTGATGCCGTCGGCTTCATTTTCTCTGGGAGTGCGGCTTGTTGCCGAAATCGAAAATTCCAGATTCGGAAACTTTTTCAATAAATTGTTTATAATTGTTGTTTTGCCTGTTCCCGACGGCGCTGAAAAAATAATTATACTATCCATAATCCTATTAAATTTTTTGCAAAATTATTGCAAATAATGCATCCGAACCAACAAATTTTAATTTTTTAACAAAAAAGCACGCAAATTTTATTTTATACCATATTACTAACAAACAACTATAACAAATGTTTCTTAATTAGAGTTATAATTTCATGCTCCGAAAAGCGGGGAATTTTGAGGCGACAGCCCGTTTTTGGTCGTTTCGGCGACAAAACGGGAGCATGACGCGCAGGCGGATGTTGCCGAACGATCAATAATCCGAAATATCGGGCGTACCGGACGGCAGAAACGGCAAAAAAGCGAACAAACCGCGAAGGAAAAACGTCTGTAAACACACAATCCGCATGTTTTATTCTCTGACATACAATCCGTTATTTAATATCAAAAATTTATATTTCGTATAAACGGTATTTTTTTGTACTTTTGAATTTTGAAAGGAAGGCGTCTTAAAAGCAATTCGGTACGCGGATGACGCAGATTTCAAGGATTTACGCGGATTGTTATTTATTTTGATGAGATGGAGTTTATTTCAATTTGTTGTTTTCATTTACTTGCGTAAATCCTTAAAATCCACGTCATCCGCGCGCTTTCGAGACAGTCTCATTAAGTTAGAAAACAGAAATAAAATGGAGTCATATGGATAAAAAGGCGTTTCAAAAAGTATATACACAATTGCAGGCGATAACAAAAGCCACGATAGTTGTCAAAGCGCAGGGAATAGGCAACGACGAACTTGCGATGGTCGGAAACCGTTTGGCACAGGTTGTACGGATTGTCGGCGATATGGTTACACTTCAGGTATTTTCGGGTACGGAAGGAATTTCCACGGATACCGAAGTGGTGTTCCTCGGCGAACCGCCGACCCTGAATGTCGGCGACGAGCTTGCCGGACGGTTTTTCAATGCCTACGGACAACCCATTGGCGGCGGAATGGAAGTTGCCGGAGAAAAGCGGGAAATAGGCGGACCGTCGGTCAATCCTTACCGCCGGAAACAGCCTTCGGAATATATACACACGGGTATCGCCGGCATAGACCTGAACAACGCTTTGGTGTCCGGACAGAAAATCCCGTTCTTTGCCGACCCCGATCAGCCTTACAATCAGGTCATGGCTATGGTAGCTCTGCGAGCGCAGGTCGATAAAATTATTCTTGGAGGGATGGGAATCAGCAACGACGATTTTCTGTATTTCAGGAAAGTTTTTGAAAATGCCGGAGTTTTAGACCGGATAATTTGCTTTGTGAACACTACCGAACAGCCGCCGGTCGAACGGTTGCTCATACCGGACATGGCGCTCACGGCGGCGGAATATTTTGCGGTGGACAAAAACGAGCGGGTTCTGGTTCTGCTTACCGACATGACGCAATATGCCGATGCTTTGAGTATTGTGTCGAATCGCATGGATCAGATTCCGTCGAAAGACAGTATGCCGGGTTCGCTGTATTCCGATCTGGCGAAAATTTACGAAAAAGCGGTGCAGTTGCCCGAAGGAGGTTCGATAACCATTATTGCCGTTACTACGCTGAACGACGGAGACATAACTCATGCCGTACCCGACAATACCGGATATATCACGGAAGGACAGCTGTTTCTCCGCAAGGACAGCGATACGGGCAAAGTGATTGTCGACCCGTTCCGAAGCCTGTCGCGTCTGAAACAACTGGTTATCGGCAAACAGACCCGCGACGACCATCCTCAGGTGATGAATGCGGCGGTACGCCTGTACGCCGATGCCGCAAACGCAAAAACAAAACTGGAAAACGGCTTCGAACTGTCCGACTACGACAAACGATGCATGGGTTTTGCGAAGGAATATTCCGAAAAACTGCTTGCCGTGGATTTGAATATCGACGCTACGGAAATGCTTGACCGTGCATGGGATTTATTTTCGAGATATTTCGTCAAAGCCGAGGTCAATATCAAGGAAGAACTGACGGACAAGTACTGGCGGACGACGTAACGGTCTCATTATCCCGATTTCGGTCTAATCGCACATGATTTCCCGATAGGTCGTTTTCCGGTTGTTTGTCCACTGATATTTTCCGTAGAACAGTTGAATGATTCGTTTTTGGACAAACCTCTCAAGGCTTCGCAGCAGTACGATGTCGTATTTTCTGTGAAAATTTATCCAGCATTTGTTGCAGTTTTTTGCAAACTGCCGTTGCAGTTTTACGGAATCTTTTCCGTTGTAAATCTCGTCGAGCGTTTTTTCATGGATGTTGCCCAGCGTTACGTCAAGATTCTGACATATTGGCACATTTCCGTTCGGATGAATTACCAGCGAATCGAAAATACTGTAACAGTTGAGTTTTAATTTTCCCGTTCGCCATTCGTCGTACAAAACCAGAAAATCGTAGTTTTCCGAAGTGTCTTTCACATTGGCGGGTATGTTTTTCGTAAAATTTTCGGAATTCAAGAAACCGCTGCCCGATTTTTCCCTGTCGCCCGTTTCGGTTACATGCGCCGTGTCCACCGTATCAAAGAAGTCGATATTGTTGTAAATGCCTATTCTGATGTCGATATCATACTTTTTTGCTATTTCGA
>JAISSE010000238.1 GCA_031273285.1 Prevotellaceae bacterium | reverse complement strand
TTGTCTGTTCCCGGACTGCAAAATATTCTGAAGACCAAATCAATCACTTCATCGCTTCCGTTGCCGACAAATATTCTGTCCTCCGGAATATTTTTCAGTTCGCCGAGTTTCCGTTTCACCCTGCTCTGGTACGGGTCGGGATAGCGATTTAAAGTGCCGAACGGATTTTCGTTGGCGTCGAGAAATATCCCTTCGCTGCCTTTAAACTCGTCACGCGCACACGAATAGGGTTTCAGCGCAAGGATGTTTTGTCTTATAATATTTTGAAGAATAAATGTTTTCATGTCTTCGGATTTTGATTTTCTTTCAGTAATGAAAAATAAATAATGTATAACGGTTTTGATGTCGAAGACATCATATGTTTATAGAAAAACGACGTCGTGTTTTGATTCGACCCCGTCGGGGTCGTACAGCAGAGATGCACATTTTTTCTATAAACATTTGACCTCTTCGAGGTCTCGAACTTCATGTCTGTTATAAGTTTTTTATTTCTCATGCCTTAATTCGTTCAATCTGAGTGATACTGCATTTTTATGAGCGTCCAGATTTTCTGCGGCAGCCATAATTTCCACCGTCCGACCGATATTTGCAATTCCTTCGTCGGAAAGTTCCTGAAAAGTTATTTTTTTGATGAAACTGTCAAGCGATACGCCGCTGTAATTCTTTGCGTATCCGTTTGTCGGCAGTGTATGATTCGTTCCGCTGGCATAGTCGCCGGCGCTTTCGCAGCTGTAATTTCCGATAAAAACCGAACCGGCATTAACAATCCGTCCGGTAAGCCGTTTGGCGTCCCGACAGGCAAGTATCAGGTGTTCGGGAGCATATTCGTTGCTTAAATCCATACATTCGTCAATATCGTGCAAAACAATAATTCTCGCATTTTCAAGCGCCGAAACCGCAATATCCCTTCTCGGAAGTTTGTCGAGCTGAACGCCCGTCTCCTCAATCACCTTGTCGGCAACCGCTTCATTGTCCGACAGCAGTATGACCTGACTGTCGGCTCCGTGCTCCGCCTGCGCCAGTAAATCCGCCGCAACAAAAGCGGGGTTGCAGGTGTCGTCGGCAATTATCAGCACTTCGCTGGGACCTGCCGGCATGTCGATGGCAACATGTCCCGACGCCTGTGCAATCTGCTTTGCCATGGTTACATACCGGTTGCCGGGTCCGAAAATCTTGTCCACCTTTGGAATCGTCGCCGTCCCGTAAGTCATCGCTCCGATAGCCTGAATGCCGCCCACGGCAAACACTCTGTCGACACCGACAAAATCCGCGGCATACAGAATCGCCGGGTTTATTCCGCTGACGCCCGGAGGAGTGCAGAGTACAATTTCCCTGCAACCGGCTGTTTTTGCGGGAACGGCAAGCATCAGCACCGTCGAAAAAAGCGGAGCCGACCCGCCGGGGACATAAATTCCGACCCGCTCTATCGGGCGACTTTCGCGCCAGCATTCGACGCCTTTCACCGTTTCGACAACCACAGGGGTTTCCTTCTGACTTTCATGAAACCTGCCGATGTTTGCCGCTGCCTGCGATATGGCGTCCTTTAATTCCCGCGACAGGCGGTTTCCGCTTTCGGCTATCGTTTTTCTGCCGACTTCGATGGTGTCCGGGATTACTTTGTCGAATTTCAGAGTATATTTCATCAGGGCTTTGTCGCCGTCCCGTTCTATCTCCGAAAAGATTTGCCGTATCATGTCGCCCGATTCCGTTTCCGACTTGTCCGGGCGTTTGAGGGCTTCCTGCTTTCTGTTTTTGTCGGGATATAATATTTTTTCCATACACAATAATCAATTACGAATTATCAATTACGAATTACGAATTATCAATTGTCAATTATCAATTATCAATTGTCAATTATCAATTATCAATTGTCAATTATCAATTGTCAATTATCAATTATCAATTGTAATGAAGTTACAGTACCATTTTTTCGATCGGAATAACCAGTATTCCTTCCGCTCCCAGCTCCTTCATTCTGTCGATGATGTCCCAAAATTCATCTTCCTTGACAACCGAATGTATTCCGCACCAGCCTTCTTCGGCGAGGGGAACGATTGTGGGGCTTTTCATTCCGGGCAGCAGTGCGGTAATTTCCGGGACAGCCGACAGGGGCGCATTCAGGGTGATATACTTGTTTTCGGAGGCGCGCAGCACGGCTTTTATCCTGAAAACAAGCCTGTCGAGTATGCTTTTTTTCGCTTCGCCCAGCTCTCTGCCGGAAATCAGTACCGCCTCGCTTTCCGCAACGACTTTCACTTCCTTCAGCCCGTTCATCAGCAGTGTGCTTCCGGTGCTTACGATGTCGAAAATCGCATCCGCAAGCCCTATGCCGGGCGCAATTTCCACACTGCCGCTGATTTCCTCTATTTCGACCCTGATGCCGTTCCCGACAAAGAAATCGCTCAATATGGCGGGATAGCTTGTCGCAATTTTTTTGCCGTTGAAAAACGACAGTCCCGTATATTCCTCATCTTTGGGAATTGCCAGCGACATGCGACAGCCGGCAAATCCGAGTTTCTCGACCGTCAGTATGTTTTTTTTCCTTTCCCACACTTCGTTTTCGCCCAAAATGCCCACATCGGCAACCCCCTGTTCAACGTATTGAGGTATATCGTCATCCCTCAGAAACAGCACTTCCGCGGGGAAGTTTTTCGCCTCGGCTTTCAGTTTTCCGTTACCGCCCGACAGCTTGATTCCGCATTCCTTCAGCAGTTCCAGTGATTTTTCGTTAAGCCTGCCGCTTTTTTGAATCGCAATTTTTAATTTTTCTCCCATACTTCAATTTTAATTATTTATCATCACAAAAAATATTTATACGCATAAACCATTCGTAATTTTTAATTTTTAATTCGTAATTGGCTAAATACGTGTCGTGCGCAACTTTACTAATTTAAAACGCCGCAAAGATAGTCGTTTTTTTTGAATCACGCTTATATTATTCCGCAATCGGGAGACTCCAATAAGGTCAATAAGGTTGGATGTGGTTGTAATCCTTCTTGCTACTCAGGTTGTTTTGTGGTTGATAAGGTTGGAAATAAGGTTTATTTTCATCCGCATATGAACTGTAAACTGTGAACTATAAACGGGCAAAAGCACGCGGATGACGCAGATTCCAAAGATTTACGCAGATTTTTTATTATCTGCGTAAATCCGTTAAATCCGTATCGTCCGCGTGCTAAATTACTGTCGGGACAGACTCGTTTCCTGTTCCGCTTGCTTTGGTTACAAGCGTATCCGAG
>JAISSE010000179.1 GCA_031273285.1 Prevotellaceae bacterium | reverse complement strand
GACTGAGGATTCGGCATGCGGATGACGCGGATTTTAAGGATTTACGCAGATAAATAAAATAATCAAACAAAAAAGAATCTGCGAAAATCCTTAAAATCCGCGTTATCCGCGTGCTGTTCACTGTTCTCTGTTCTCTGTTCTCTGTATTCATCCTGTGAATCCTGTGAAAAAAAAATATGTGATTCGGTGAAAAAATGTATCTTTGCGAAAAATATTGTTATGATACAAAGGATACAAACGCTTTATTTGTTTATAGTTATAGTTTTGCAGTCGATATTATTGTCCACCGATATCGGCAAATATACCGACCCCGTCGAAGGAGTTGAAGTTCTGCGCAAGACCTTTAATTACCCGTTACTGGCGGCACTGTCGGCACTGACCTCCCTGATTCCGGCGGTATCGACATTTCTGTACGGAAGAAGGATGCTGCAAATGCGGTTTAACATCTTTAACTCAATATTGCTGGTGGCATTGCAGGGATTTATCGTGTATTACATCATTGCCGATGGGGAAAAGACGACATTCGCGATACAGTCCGTTTTTCCTGCCATTTCGCTTGTTTTAAGCATCTTGGCAATCAGAAATATACTCAGGGACGAGTTGCTGATTAAATCACTCAACAGAATAAGATAGACTGCGGGATTCAAGGCTTGCGGAGAGCCGCGGGGGCGGAGCTTACTGTCGGTAAACAAGTGATTTAGCCGCAAAACGCAATCCGCAAGTCGATGCTGTTTAACACAATATAAGTTTATTTATTGAAATTTAATAGTGATTTGATGCGCATCAAACGTTAAAATTCATATCTTTGCGCCGGATTTATAATTAATGGACATGAACAAAAAAACAGTAATATTACTGATATTCATTTTTTCGACAGCGGTTATGAAAGCCGAATCTACCGCATTGACCGAATTGATTCATTCGGCAAAAAATGCCGATAAACTCATTATGTTAAAGGTTTTTAAATCGGAACTTACGGCTTTTCCTTCCGATTCGGGTTCGTTTGCGCGACGGTTTGTAGAGGCTGCGCTGTACGCTTCCAATCCTTCCGACCTTGCAATCATAAACGAGTATAAGGTTGAATCGTATCCGAGCATCATCTTGTTAAATTCCAGCGGACAACTTATCCTGCCGGTAAAAAAAGTCGATAATCCTGCCGAAATGGAAGAATATGCCGAAATGGCTTCGAAAATGAAACACGACCCGAAACCTTTGGCTCAATGTGATTTGGACTATCGAAACAATAAGATGGACAAAACCTCTCTGTACGAATATATCGGCAAAAGGACGTCGTTGGGCTTGGATAACAGCGAAATAATCGATACATATGCCGAATCGGCAACCGCAAGCGAACTGCTGGACAAGGCAAGCCTTCTGCTGTTTCTCGACAAGAACAGTTTCAATATTCCCGGCGCTTACTGCAATTTTATGACGCAAAATCAGGAGACAATCAAGCAAATACTGAAATTGAGCGACGAGCGGTTCAACCGTCTGGTCGAAAAGTCGGTGGAATACAGTTTTCGGAAAATCTGTAGCGGCAAAGATGAGGCGGCATTGAATCATATTATTGATATGAAGGTGCATACCCTGAATGCCGGCGACGGGGAAGTTCTGTACAACGAATATATGACACGCTATTTCCATGCGACTTATCAGCCGCTGAAACTTGCGCATCAGGCTCAGGCATACGTGGATGCGATTTTCAAACACAGGGAACAGCGGAAAAAAGCGCTTGCCGAGCAAAATAAAAAACTGTTTGCTCCGTTCGCGAACAGCGCCGAATATCCGGCGTGCGCCCTCAAGTTAAGAAATGCGGCTCAATATGTTGTGGAAATTCTGAGCGCGAAATCCATTCTCAACGATGCGCTGTCGTGGAGTATTGCCGCCGAACATCATGCCGGCGACAACGACAGGTATTACATATATGAAACCCAATCGTATATACTCTACAAGCTGGGGAAAAGAGACGAGGCTGTCGCAAATATGGAAAAAGCCTATCATGCAATTCCTCAGGACGATATCGAACAAAGAAAAGCTATCGGATTCAATCTGATAAAAATGAAAAGAGGAGAGAAAATATACTGAAATACAATCCATACATTATAGTTTATATGAAGAAAAATAACAGATTAACAGTCGCTCTCGGTTTTATCGCCGTCATGCTGTGTTCCGCCCAGTTATGCTTTGCGGAATTTAAAATATCGTCGCTTTTTCAAAGTAAAAAAAGTCCGCGCCCCGCCAACTGCGCATTTCATGCAAACAATTTCTATCTGCCATATACTCTGAACTATCTGGAATCCGAACCTGTTTTGAGTGCAAGCATATTGTACGACATCGACATTGACGGCGACGGCATCCCCAACAGGTTTGACGACTGCCCCGCCACTTTCGGCATCGCGTCCCGAAAAGGATGTCCCGCCTTCGACCTCACCAAGTCGATTACTTACGGAAACCCTACGGTCAGTCTGCAAAAAGCGGATTTCGACATGATGGTGGAGATTTTCAGCAGTCTCGAATTTGAAGGCGAGCAGCAGCTTTTGACTGAAAAATCTCTCGAACACATGAACAGTCTGGTGAAATTTCTGAAAAAAGAAAAGAATTTGTATCTGTATATTTCCGCCTACGTCAATGTCGGCAACAACCGCATGAGAAACTACTATTTATCGGAATCGAGAGTGCAGTCCGTTTATAACTGTCTGGTAAAAAACGGCATTGAAAGCTATCGCCTCGGCATATTGTTTTTCGGAGACATGATGCCGGTAGTCGATTTGCCCGCCACACGTTTCGAGGTCGAAATTTGCGACAAAAAGAAATTTTGACCGTTACGGAAAAGTTAATCGCATTTATTCCGTAAAGTTGATTAACTTTGCCGGCTCAATCATTTTGAAAAATGAAGGAAAAAGAGAACAAAAGAACAGGGACGGAGAACAAAAGCAGGAGAGAAGCGGCGCCCTTTATTACGGGTCTATTGTTTTGTGCGGCAGGCTTGTTTCTGGGTGTATCCGTTTTGATTTATCTGTTTAAGTGGAAATATTATCTTTCGGGCGACGGCAAAGTGGGCGAAATAGGCATTGATGTTGCCCGACTGTTTACGGAGACATTCGGCATAGGCGCGCTGGCTGTGCCGGCAATTCTGTGTATGAGTGGTTTTCGGATATTGCGACCGCACAGAAAATTCGTCAAAAATTTGACGGTACTCGTTCTGGGATGCGTTATGGTATCTGTGGTCATGACGTTTCTGTTCCACGGAACAACTGCAAAAACATGGCTGGGAAACGGTCTTGGAGGACGTTTCGGGTATTTTTTATTCGACCTGCTGGATAAAAAAATCGGCATAATCGGCACCGGACTGTTTTTGCTGGTGGCAATAGTCGCATACTGTCTTTTTATCACTCCCAAAACAATGAATGTCATCAAAACAGCTTATCGGAAGTTAAAAAATCTGATCGGTAAAGCACTTTCGGCACAAAGAGAGAAAAAGGAGAAAAAAACGAAAACGAAAATAAAAGAGAAAGAGAAAAAAAACAACGACTACCGGGACGACGGGATACCGCCGGTTCCCGATACGGACGAGCCTATCGAAGACGATGATTTTATTGTGATAAACAATACCGGAGACGATGATGAAAAACCGAACGACGAGGAAGAACAGTCGCCGTTTATTCCTCAATACAATAAAGAGCCGGAGTTCGATTCCAAAACGATAGAGGAAGAATATCTGCCCGAAGAATCGCTGACGGGCGAATTATACGACCCGACCAGAGACCTTTCGGGCTATCAGCGACCGACGGTAGATTTGCTTGAGGATTATAAAACTTTGGGCGACAAGATCGACAACGAGGAACTGAAACGGAACAAAGACAAGATTGTGGAAATTCTCGGACATTATAAAATAGGTATAGACAAGATTTATGCCACGGTAGGTCCCACCGTTACTCTTTACGAGATTGTTCCGAAAGAAGGCATCCGCATTTCCCAAATCAGGCGTCTTGAGGATGATATCGCCCTGCGTATTGCCGCCATGGGAGTTCGCATCATTGCGCCCATGCCCGGAAAAGGGACGGTCGGTATCGAAGTTCCGAACGACAAACCGGATATTGTTTCCATGCGTTCCGTCATCAAATCGGCGAAATTTCAGGAATCGAAATTCGATTTGCCGGTGGCTCTGGGCAAAACCATTCTGGGAGAGGTGTATGCCTTCGACCTTGCAAAAATGCCGCATCTGCTTGTCGCCGGCGCTACGGGACAGGGAAAATCGGTGGGACTTAATGCAATACTGACTTCCCTGCTCTACAAGAAACATCCCGCGGAACTGAAAATCGTTATGGTCGACCCTAAAAAAGTGGAACTTACGCCGTACAATAAAATCGAAAAGCATTTTCTCGCCAAACTGCCCGATACGGAAGAACCGATTATTACCGATACTCAAAAAGTCGTGTATACTCTGAAATCCCTGTGCATGGAGATGGATAACCGCTATGACCTCCTCAAAATCGCGGGTGTCAGAAATGTGAAGGAATACAACGAAAAGTTTGTAAACCGACGGCTGAATCCGCTGAAAGGACACAAGTACATGCCGTATATCCTGCTGGTTATCGACGAGTTCGCCGACCTTATCATGACTGCAGGAAAGGAAATCGAAGAACCGATAGCCCGTCTGGCACAGCTGGCGCGCGCTATCGGAATACATCTTATCATTGCAACGCAGAGACCTACAACAAATATTATCACCGGTTTAATCAAAGCGAATTTCCCCGCCCGCATCGCTTTCCGCGTTACTTCGATGATTGATTCGCGAACGATACTGGACGTACCCGGCGCCAACCGGCTTATCGGACGCGGCGACATGCTGATTTCTACCGGCGGAACAGACCTGATTCGCGTGCAGTGCGCCTTTGTGGATACTCCCGAAGTTGACCGCGTTACGGATTTCATCCGGTTGCAGCCGGGCTACGGCGAGGCTTATGACTTGCCCGAATATGTGGACGACAAACATGCCGAAAAACAAATCGACATGCAGAATCTCGACCCGATGTTCGAAGACGCGGCAAAGGTTATCGTGCAAAACCAAATCGGCTCGACGTCTCTTATTCAGAGAAAATTGTCGCTGGGATACAACAGGTCGGGACGGATAATGGACCAGTTGCAGGCTGCCGGAATAGTGGGTCCCGCCGACGGCAGCAAACCCCGACAGGTACTGATTTCCGACCTGCTGAGCCTCGACGCTATTCTGACGGCATTCAGAAAATAGTGGACAGTTGATAACGTATAGTGAATAGTGAATAATTAATAGTGAACAGTTAATAGTGAGGCGGTTCTACGATTTTGATTAGCGAATTAACCGACACCACAATTAACCGTCCGGTCAGGGACGGAATGTGAATAAATGTCCCGTTTATTTTTGTACAATGCCTTAGATAGAAATAATTGGAGAGACAGTTGAAGCTATCCTAAGATATTGAATCCCTTTGAACCATCGTAATTGACTGCGTCGAATTTACGTTTGGCTACGCCGATTTTCAATTCGTAATTTTCAATTCGTAATTGATTCGTGATATTCGTGTATTTCGCGGATAAATTCGTGTTGAGTCGCGATAAATTCGCGGGTAAAATAATTATTACTAATTTTACACTTTAAAAATGTTATAATAATTTGATGTGTTATGAGATTAAAATGTATTTTAAGAACCTTTGTCAGAGTAGTTATCGGGCTACTGTTTATATTTTCGGGTTATGTTAAAGCTGTTGACCCTGTGGGGTCTGCAATTAAATTCGGCG
>JAISSE010000092.1 GCA_031273285.1 Prevotellaceae bacterium | reverse complement strand
CACTATCTTGGGATTGTCGTCATTAACCAAATTTACCACCGACTTTATTCTTTCGGGAGAGCCTACCGACGTGCCTCCAAATTTCATTACTATCATTATCAATCTATAATTTTATACATTAAATTCGCGCGCAAAATTACATGATATTTTTGAATACAGCAAACGTTGAACAGTGATGTATGAAGGATGATGTATGAAGGATGATGTATGAAGGATAAACAATGAAGAGCGCGAAGCGAAAAAATCCGAAGGATTTTTTAATTCGTGAAAATTCGTAATAAATTCGTGAAAAAAATTCGTGATATTCGTGTAATTCGTGGATGAAAAAAAAATTCGTGGATTATCGGCTTGTTATTTGCCGGTATCCGACCAGTCTATCGTATCTGTCCCCCGGCAGGCGGTAATACACATACACATCATACTCATTTTCCGTTTCATAGAAACATCCTTCGGTTGTGTTCATGTCCAGATTGCCGTCTTTGTCCGAAATCACATATTTGTAGTTGTAGAAACCCTGTTTCAGCGGCACAATACATTTGTAGGAGCCGTCGATATACAGCATTTCGTATCTGTCGGAAACAGACCGGTTTGTCAATTCTCCGAACAAAAATATCCTGCCTTCGACGGATTGTTTCGGAGCAAACGAAAACAGCACATCCACATATTCCGACTCTGTATCGGGATCGGTGGTATTCTCCGAAGCAATCATGTATTTCCCGTTTATATCATGTATCGAGGCATAATCCGAACGTTCGGAATCCCGAACAAGCTCAACTCTGTGAACATCGCTAAACGAGTGATGCGCAACTCCCTGTCCGTTATAGAGCAAAGAACGTATATCGAAAGCCCTGTATTCGTTACCTCCGCTGTAGACATTTTTGTCCGGCAGGGTATAATCCGTATTATTCGATTGAATAAAAGCGGGTAATGGGTTTTCGACGTCCGGAACGCGGGCTGAATTTTGTCGGATTCTGACTTTCAGATTCGAATATGCGTCAATAACTCGCAATGAGGGGTATCCGACCTTGATACCAAGCTGTTGCATGCATGGCATACTGTTCGGGACTATCATCGACGCATTGATTGCCGTCAAAGGTTCTACTATCGAAAAGCCCTTGACCAGTGCAAGATTCCGCGAATGGCGTTCAAAAATTTTGATAAGATAATTTCCCGATATTTTAAGGTTTACATTTTCATTCGGCAAGGTCAGGACAAAATTACGGTAATTTATGACCGTCCCCTGCGACTGATTTACGTCATTTATATCATTTTCGGAAAAACCCGACATATAGTCGTTGACAATCAGACTTTCTTCCTTCCAGTCGGCGTCGCGGTGATCGATTGTGTAACTGTATTCTTCTTCGGATTCATTGTTTCTGATAAACTCGTCGAAAACAAGCGTTACGGTTTCGTCCGAATTTAATCGGATAACAGGTTCGGAGAACCGGTCGCCTGTTTTAAACAGTTTTACGGAACTTATTTTTTCCGAAAAGCAATAGTCCGTAAATCCGGCTTTGGCATTAATCGTCCGAATATCCTGCGAATAAGCCGCCTGACCTATCAATATCAATATGACGAAAAACGGTTTCATTACAGTTGCACACAAATCACAGTCCGTACCTTTGCCTCACACATTCGAACGCAATCACCGCGGCGGCGGCGGAAACATTGAGCGAGTCGATATTTCCGTAAAGCGGAATCTTAACCGTTTCATCAGCAAGTTCCAGATTGTTTCCGGATATGCCGGATTCTTCCGAACCGAGAATAACAGCGACCGCGCCGGATAAATCCGCGGCAAAATAGTTCTTCTCGGATCTTTCGGTTGCCGCGATTACTTTAATATCATAGCTTTTAATCAAATATATTGCCGTTCGCAGATTCGGGACACGACAGACGGGTATGTAATTCAATGCTCCTGCCGACGTCTTCATTGCATCAACATTCAGCGGTGCAGCGCCTTTCGCCGGTACGACAATAGCGTCTATTCCGGCACATTCGGCTGTACGGGCTATCGCTCCGAAGTTCCTGACATCGGTGATTTTATCCAGCAGAAGCAAAAACGGCGGCTTTGGCGACTGTTTGATATTCTCCAAAACACCTTCCAGATCGGAGTATTCCGCAGCCGACAAAAACGCGACTACGCCCTGATGATTGCTCCCTTTGGCTAAACGGTCCAATCGTTCGACGGGTACTCTGTTGAGCGTAATATTTTGTTTCTCTGCCAAATCGATTATCCTGAAAAGCAATTCGGAGGCTGTTCCCTCGCGAACCATAATTTTCGTGAAAGTTTTCTCTGCTTTAAACGCCTCCAAAACAGGTCGGATACCGAATATTTTATTGCCTTCCATCAATATTTTATCTCAAAAAGATTCCATTTCGTCCAAACTGACAACCCTACGCACAATTCCTCTTTTCGACGACCGTATAAAATTCAGTATGAGGTCTCTTTCTTCCGTTTGCACGAAATCACTTTCAACCTTGCCGCAGGCATCGGTCGTATTCAGATTTCCCTGATATATAACCTTATAAATCGAACTTATTTCTTCTATTTTCTGAGCCGGAAATCCTCTCCTTCTAAGACCGATTCTGTTTACGCCGCCATACGACAACGGCAGATGCCCTACAATTATATACGGCGGAATATCTTTTCCCACAAGCGAGCCGCCCATTGTCATCACGTGCGCTCCTATTCGCGAAAACTGATGAGTGCCTGTTTTTCCGCCAAGTATGGCATAATCGTGTATTTCGGTTTCGCCCGCCAGTCCGGTAAACGAAGCCAGCACGACGTTATTCCCTATCATACAGTCATGTGCAACATGCGAATACGACATTATCAGGCAGTCGTTGCCTATCTTTGTTTTCAGCTTTCCGCTGGCTTCCGTTCCCCTGTTCACTGTTACACATTCTCTTATCGCACAGTTATCACCGATTTCAACCCAGGATGTTTCGCCTTTGAATTTCAAATCCTGAGGTATCGCCCCGATAACCGCTCCGGGAAAAATATGGCAATTGCTTCCTATTTTTACGTAGTCCATTATCACTACGTTGGATTCTATCGTTGTTCCGTCTCCTATTTCAACATGCTCCGCAATACACGAAAAAGGTCCTACGCTTACGTTTTTGCCTAATTTTGCATTAGTATGAATATGATTCATAAAAATCTATTTTTTAGTTATTTATTTTTTACAATTTGTGCCGTTAATGCTCCCTCGGCGGCAAGCTGGTCGCCGACAAAAACCTGTCCGAACATTGAGACAATCCCCCTGCGGATAGGCTCAATCAGAGTGAGCTTGAATATCAGAGTATCTCCGGGAACGACTTTTCTTTTAAACTTAACTCTGTCTATTTTAAGAAAATATGTCGAATAAGTTTCCGGATTTTCCACATTTCCCAAAGCCAGTATTCCTCCGACCTGTGCCATAGCCTCAACCTGAAGAACTCCCGGCATCACGGGTTCTCCGGGGAAATGACCGACAAAAAACGGTTCGTTCATCGTTACGTTTTTTATCCCGACAACGCAATCGTCGGTTCTTTGTATGATTCTGTCGACCAGCAGGAACGGAGGTCGATGCGGCAGAATGTTCATAATGCCTTTTATATCGTATTGAGGAGGTTCATTCGGGTCGTATTTCGGGGCTGACGGCTTTAAACTTTCTCTTTTGATGATTTTACGCAACTCCCTGGCGGTATGGGTATTTATCTGATGTCCCGGCTTGTACGCAATAACCCGTCCGTTTATCCTGAAACCGATAAGCGACAAATCGCCGATGAGATCCAGGAGCTTATGCCGGGCAGGTTCGTTGATAAATCTTAATTTCAGATTGTTAAGATACCCTTCCGGTACACGCTCCACCGTAGGCTTGTTGAACAATTCCGCCAAATGCTGCAGCTCGTCTTTGCTGCATGCGTTTTCCACGATAACTATCGCATTTTCAAAATCTCCGCCTTTGATAAGATTATTGGCGAGCAAGGCTTCCAGCTCGTGTAAAAAAACAAAAGTTCGGCACGGAGCAATTTCCCTGTCGAAATCGTCCAGAGACTCCAGTCGCGCCGACTGTGTATTCAGCACCCTGGAATTGAAGTCGATAGTTACGTCCACACTGAATTTATCATCGGGATATATCACTATTTCCTTGCCGCTTTTTTCGTCGCGAAAAACTGTTTTCTCCTTGATTGTATGGTAAAAACACTCGGCGTCCTGTTCCTGCAAACCCACGCTGCCGATGGCTTCCACATATTTCATTGCACTTCCGTCCAGTATGGGCGCTTCGGGAGCATTGACCTGAATCAGGGCGTTATCAACGCCCGACGCCCAGAGCGACGCCATAAGATGCTCTATCGTAGTTACTTTTACTCCGTCTTTTTCGAGTGTCGTCCCGCGCGACGTAGCCGTTACATTGTCTGCAACAGCATCTATTACAGGCTGTTCGGGAAGATCTGTTCTCTGAAATTTTATCCCGTGATTTTCAACTGCCGGACAAATCGTTATTTCTACTTCCAAACCTGTATGTAATCCCTTGCCTCTTAATCCGATTTCAGATTTTAAAGTGTGTTGTTTCTGCATTAATTAACGTTATGTAATAATTAATTTATAATTTCAGACTGCAAATGTAGTAAAAAATCCGAATAACAATACAATATTCTGTTTTTCGCTTGTAATTAGCATCTTGGAAATAACAAAACGGCTCGATATACCGGATGACAACTCCCAAAACTCCCGAATTAGAGGCTTGCGGAAAGCCGGGAAGGCATTTTTATTCCGCGAAACGAAGAAGTGCATTTGGGGATGCCTCCAAAGCACGCAGATGACGCAGATTATAAGGATTTACGCAGATAAATAAAAAAACCGGTTAAAATAAACGCGATATTATCAAATAAACAGTAATCTGCGAAAATCCGCTGAATCTGCGTCATCTGCGTGCCGACGAGACCAAAAAAAAGCACGGATATTCACCCGTGCCCTTCTTCAATTCAATTCAATTAATAATAATATCCTTTACAAAAAATCTTCCGACTGTAATTTTTGACGATAAATCGCGCTTTTGATTTCTTCTCTGCGCACCACCGACCGTTTTGTAAAATTCTTGCGCGACCTGAGTTCTCTCAAAATTCCTGTTTTTTCGAATTTACGTTTAAACTTTTTCAGCGCTCTTTCTATATTTTCGCCCTCTTTAATGGGTACTATAATCATACGTTCTAAAAACACCTCCTTTCGGGCGCAAAATTACTCATTATTTTTGATTCTGCAATTTTATTGTCGCGTTTATAATAAAATGATTAACTTTGCTATCGTTTTACAGCGTGTTTCCGGATACCGTAAAACAGGTCGAAAATGAATATATATTAATAATATACAGATAGTTTTTAAGTTAAATAAGTATTAAAAAATAATTGATTAATTTTATGGGACGAGAAATTAAATTCAGTCTTTTGTATCGGGACATGTGGCAATCTTCGGGGAAATATGTCCCCCGCGCAGACCAGTTGGAACAAATTGCCCCTGTAATTGTGGAAATGGGTTGCTTTGCAAGAGTGGAAACCAATGGCGGAGCTTCGGAGCAGGTGAATCTGCTGTACGGCGAAAATCCGAACAAGTCGGTGCGAACTTTCACCAAGCCGTTCAACAGGGCAGGCATTCAGACACATATGCTCGACAGAGGACTGAACGGAATCAGAATGTATCCGGTTCCTGCCGATGTCAGGAAACTGATGTACAAGGTGAAAAAAGCTCAGGGTGTTGATATTACCCGAATTTTCTGCGGATTGAACGACGTGCGAAATATCATCCCCTCAATCGCATACGCAAAAGAAGGCGGAATGATACCGCAGGCAGCCTTATGTATCACATACTCACCGGTTCATACGGTAGAATATTATGTAAAGATGGCATCGATTTTAATCGAAGCCGGAGCGGAAGAAATTTGCCTGAAAGATATGGCAGGAATAGGTCGCCCATACAGCAACGGGCAGATTGTGAAAGGAATAAAAGACAAATATCCGCACATAATCGTTCAGTATCACGGACACAGCGGACCGGGTTTCTCCGTTGCTTCGATGCTCGAAGTTGCAAAGGCAGGAGTGGATTATATCGACGTCGCCATGGAGCCGCTTTCGTGGGGAATGATTCATCCCGACGTAATAACCATACAGGCAATGCTTAGAGATGCGGGATTTTCGGTACCCGACATCAATATGGAAGCCTATATGGAAGCAAACCGCCTCACTCAGTCGTTTATCGACGATTTTCTGGGATATTTTATCGACCCTTCCAACAAAATAATGACCTCGTTACTTGTAGGATGCGGACTGCCCGGAGGGATGATGGGGTCTATGATGTCCGACCTGAAAGGAATGCACGGCGCCATCAACATGGCTCTGCGACAAAATAACAAACCCGAAGTATCTCTGGGTAATCTTGTCGTACAACTGTTTCAGGAAGTGGAGCATGTATGGCCCAAACTCGGATATCCGCCGCTGGTAACTCCGTTCAGCCAGTATGTGAAAAACATTGCGCTGATGAATATTTTTTCGATGGCAAAAGGCGAACCCCGTTTCTCGAATATCGACAAGGACAGTTTGAACATGATAACCGGAAAAATGGGCAAACTCCCCGGCACACTGGCTCCCGAAATAGTGAAAATAGTGGAGGAAAAAGGTCTGGAATTTTATACCGGAGACCCGCAGGATCCTTATCCCGACGCACTGGAACAGTACAAAAAGGAAATGAAGGAGAATAACTGGGACTTGGGACGCGACGACGAAGAACTGTTCGAACTTGCAATGCACGACCGCCAGTACAGAGATTATAAATCGGGTATCGCCAAACAAAGATTTCTGCAGGAACTGGAAGCTGCCAAAGAAAAGGCGGGCGCACCGAAACTGATCGCGCGTCCGGTGGTGGAAGTGCCTAATTTTGACGTCGGCAGAGTTCGCGAATTATATCCCGAAGCTCAGCCCGTGCAGGCAACATGCAAGGGAACAGTGATATGGCAATATGACGTCGAAGACAAATCGACAGCTCCCGCAGTAGGTACCGAATTTAAGAAAGGAGACACAATATGCTTTATCGAAGCGTATTACGGACTGGAACCGATTAGGGCTTTATCCGACGGTAAAATAGTTCAGATAGAAACGGCACAGGGAAGCAAGGTCGAGAAAAATCAGATACTTGCGTTCCTGAATTGACAATCGGACGGAGGTTGCGG
>JAISSE010000083.1 GCA_031273285.1 Prevotellaceae bacterium | reverse complement strand
CTGAGTACAACCATCTCGCTGCTTGCCATAGGGATACTGCTGGTGATTATTGCGTATATCAATTTCGTCAATTTTTCGGTTTCGATGTCTCCCGTCAGGTTGAAGGGTCTGAACATACGCAGAATAATGGGCGAAAATCCCCTGTTTCTCAAATTCTCCATTGCAATGGAAGCGGTATTCATGTCTTTTCTTGCGGTTATTATTTCGCTGTTTTTCATCCATTACTTCAGTATAAGCGTGGTTCGGGAGTTTTTTCAGGCGGATATAGCTCTGTCGAACAATTTCGGTCTGTTCCTGATTATGGCGGGTGTTTTCCTTGTAATGGGATTTGCAGCAGGCATATATCCTGCCGTTTACACGACCTCGTTCAAACCTGCCATGGCGCTCAGCGGAACTTTCGCACTTTCGTCCGGCAGCAGGATTTTGAAAAACACACTCATCGTGATTCAGTTTGTTGCCTCTGTTTTACTGATAATTGTTGCCGGATTCATCAAACAGCAGCACGACTACATGCAGGATAAATCATGGGGCATCAGGAAGGAAAACGTCGTGCATCTGCCGTCGTGGAAACTGCGTGATGTACGGGCTTTTGAATCCGAATTGAAGACAAATCCCGATATTTTTGATTTTGCATATACGAATTTTCTTCCGGGCGCCGAACTTACAATGGGCTGGGGACGCACATTCGAAGGCGTACAAGTGAACATGGCTGTCTGGCCCGTAAGCCATAATTATTTACGTTTCTTCGGGATAGACATGGTCGAAGGTCGCGATTTCGAAGAAGCCGACAGTCAGGGACCCGGAAAAATGATATTCAACCGGACTTTCGTTCAAAAATATGATTTTACGGATCTGACAGGGAAAGAAATGGGCGGTTTTGGCGAACAGTGCAGGATAATCGGAATCATGGAAGACTTCAATTTCGAATCGCTGCGCGTACCTGTCCGTCCGATTGCTTTTGTCACAGGCGAAAAATATATCGGCAGAACAGGGACGATGCTGGTTAAAATCAACGGTCAAAATTCCCGTAAAACACTCGATTATCTGGATGGTCTCTGCAAACAGTTCAGCAGCGAACCCGTGGAGATTACGTTTCTGGACGAAACGCTTCATCAGCTTTACAAACAGGAAAACAATCTTGCCAAACTGATTACGATATTCGGTCTGATTACCATACTTGTTACGGTCATGGGCGTTTACGGGCTGGTGCTGTTTAACGTCAAGTCGAAACGGAAAACCATTGCCATACACAAAATTAACGGAGCTTCGATAACGGAAGTCATCATGATGCTGAATCGCGGATTTATAATTCAGTTTTTGATTGCGTACATTATTGCGGTGCCGCTGTCGTACCTTCTTGTCAATCGCTGGCTTGAGAATTTCGCGTACAAAACGCCGATATACCGGTGGATATTCGTAGCCGGAGGCGTACTGATTTTCTTCATCATTGTATTGACCGTAAGCTATCAAAGCTATAAAGCCGCTACGGCTAATCCAGTGGAAGGGATAAAAACGGAATAATAAAAAAATAAGGATAACATGAGAATCATACAACTCACAGTCACAGTACTGTTATTATGTGCAAATGCGGTTTATGCCGGCGATTTGACTATCGAAATCGGCAAACGCTATCTGAATCTTCCCGTTTCGCAAAAAGCCGAACGCAAACGGATGTCTTTCAGCGTGAACGAACAACAGGAGAGGACATTCGTCATACGTCTGTCCGCCGAACCGGAATACTGGGTGTTCTGCGACATGAGCGCCTGTATCGGCAAAACCGTCCGCATCGCCTTCGACGGCGATCCGGCAGGGCTGGATAAAATCTATCAGGATGACAAAATTGCCGGAGCCGACAGCCTTTACAGGGAAACAAACCGTCCGCAGCTGCATTTTTCGTCGCGAAGGGGATGGAATAACGACCCTAACGGTCTGGTGTTTTACGAAGGCGAATACCATTTGTTCTATCAGCACAATCCCTACGAGCGCGAATGGGAAAACATGCACTGGGGACACGCCGTCGGCAAGGACCTGATTCATTGGGAAGAGTTGCCCGTTGCGCTGTATCCCGACAGCATCGGAACGGTGTTTTCGGGTTCGGTGGTAATCGACTATGACAATACGGCAGGATTCGGCACGGGGAAAACGCCGGCGATGGTGGCGTTTTATACTGCCGACAGCCCGGAAAGGCAGGTTCAATGTCTGGCTTACAGCCTCGACAGGGGACGGACATGGACGAAATATGCGAATAATCCGGTCATCGACTCGAAGGAAAAATGGAACAGCAAGGATACCCGCGACCCCAAAGTGTTTCGGCATGTGCCGTCGGGAAAATGGGTGATGGTGCTAAACGAGCGCGACGGACATTCGATTTACAATTCGACCGACCTGAAAAACTGGACTTTCGAAAGCCATATCACCGGTTTTTGGGAATGTCCCGAACTGTTCGAGCTGCCGGTGGACGGAGACGCCGCCAATACCCGCTGGGTAATGTACGGCGCTTCGGGTACTTACATGACTGGACGCTTCGACGGGAAAAAATTCACCCCCGAAAGCGGAAAGCATTATTACTCGACGGGAGCAATGTATGCCGCGCAGACGTTCACAAATATACCCGCATCCGACGGACGAAGGATACAGATAGGCTGGGGCAGAATCTCGCACGGAAACATGCCTTTCAACATGATGATGCTACTGCCGACGGAACTCACGCTGCGAACTACAAAAAACGGAATCAGGCTGTTCAGCAATCCCGTAAGGGAAATCGACCGACTGAGGGAAAACTGCCGGACGTGGAATAATCTGACCCTCGACGAGGCAAACCGTCATCTCGAACCGTTCAAACATGCCGATTACCTGCAAATAAAAACCCGTATCAAACTTTCGCATGCCACAAGCGCGGGAATAAGTCTGAACGGACAGAATTTGCTCGACTATGATATGAATTTCAATACGGTAAACGGTGTCTTCTATTCGCCCGAAGACCCGACGTCCATGGAACTGTCGGCTGTCATCATCATCGACAAAACGTCCGTCGAGGTCTTCATCGATGCCGGCGCATATTCCTGTTCGCTGCAAAGAGAGTCGAAGAAAAATAACCGTAACGGTCTCGTCTTCTGGGGTAACAA
>JAISSE010000073.1 GCA_031273285.1 Prevotellaceae bacterium | reverse complement strand
TGTTATCGGTATCGTGCGAAATAACGGTGTAATCGTTCCCCAAATTCGATACCGGCAGCACGGTTGTTGCGTCGGTTGACAGGGATTCCAGATTAATTGCATAAAGGCTTATATTTTCGGTCGCCGTAACTCTGATTCCCATATTCGTAACTTTCGACGATGAGGCAGTTGAAATGTAACATTTCGTCAAATCAACCGTTTTCTCGTATGTTCCGGGAGTATATTGCACGTTATTGTCAATATAAGTCCCGTCCTTATATTGAGCCGTAACATAACATGTTTTCGTAACAACGTAACGAATCCTGCATGTCGGGGGATATGCATTCTTCCCGAAAACAAGGTAAAAATCCTTTCCTTCCGTCGCGCTGTTTTGAGCGTAACCGCCAAATGACGAGATACACAAAAGAACTGCGGCTATTGCCGCTTTTATACATTTGTTTTGTAAATAATTTAAACTCATAGAGCATAATTTAAAAATTAAAAATTAAAAATGTCTGTTTAATTGAAACTTGAAAATTATGGGTACTGCGACAAATACACAATTGCCGCGGAGACGTGTCATGACACGTCTCTACAATTACGGCAGGCAAACCCTGTCAGGCTTGATTACCTGTTAATCCCGCAAATCCTGTTAATCCTGTAAAAAATTCTCAACACCGCGTCCGTTTTTAACGAAACAACGGCTTTATCCGGGTAAAAAATATCGGATAACGACAAATTTTTGACGTTTTTAGAGTTTTCAACACACATGTTCAACCTCTTATTTCAATTTGTTTCAACCACTTAACTGTCCGAATCGATTTCGAATCGGGATGCAAAGATAGTTAAAATTTTAATTCCCCAAAAATTTCGGAAGATTTTTTTTGTTAAAAAATGTTTTTTTACAGGATTGGCAATCATGCGCAGATTTGCCGTAGAGACGCGGCGCGCCACAATGTCGTCAATTTAAGGAAATGTACAAAATAAACGGGACAATTATTCACATTCCGTCCCTGACGGGACGGTTAATTGTGGCGGTAATATTCCATTCTACCAACATTCCGTCCCTGACGGGACGAGCAATGCAGCGACCCTGTCCCGTCAGGGACAGAATGTTGGTAGAAAACAGCATCGGTTACAAACGACCGTCCCGTCAGGGACGGAATGTGTTTGTTTTTCCGCTAATATATCGTTTGTTTGCGGACAAATCCTTAGAACCGGAAAATAAGTACCGTATGCAGGTTTTGATGTCGAAGACATCATATGTTTATAGAAAAACAATGTTGTGTTTCAATTCGACCCCTTCGGGGTCGCACAGCAAAGGCATACATTTTTTCATCTGTTTATAATTTCTATTATTGAATCCTCCGCCGCGATATTGTAGAGACGTGGCATGCCGCGTCTCTACGGCGACATTAAGCCCGAAGGGCTTGATTTTCATAACCGCAGGTCTCCGACCTGCGGAATATACAGCGCTATACTTCTGCCTGAAAGGCAGGACTTCGTTTTAGTCCTGCCTTTCAGGCAGAGAATGGTCGGATGTTTTTTCCGCAGGTCGAGACCTGCGGTTATGAAAATCCTGCCTTTCAGGCAGTGTTTCTGCACAAAACAAAACCACGCGGGGAGTATAATCATCCCCCTGTGTGTCTACTTTTTTCATCTGTTTATAATTTGATTGAATCCTCCGCCGCGATATTGTAGAGACGTGGCATGCCGCGTCTCTACGGCGACATTAAGCCCGAAGGGCTTGATTTTCATAACCGCAGGTCTTGACCTGCGGTTATGAAAATCAAGCCTTTCAGGCAGTGTTTCTGCACAAAACAAAACCACGCGGGGAGTATAATCATCCCCCTGTGTGTCTAAATTTATTTTGTCATGGGTTTTCTATAAACATATGATGTCTTCGACATCAAAACCGGCATACATCATTTATTTCCCGGTTCATAATCATCCCCCTGTGTGTCTAAATTTTGTCATGGATTTTTCAATCGTGCGTAGATTAACTGTAGAGACGCGGCATGCCACGTCTCCACGGCTAAGAATCCGTCGGGCGACCGCGAGGGTAGCCCCTACACGTAATTCGTAATTCTACAAATCGCCGATATATCCGTATATATTGCTTGCTATTCCGCTCAGCAGTATTGCCGCGGTGCACAGCACAAGACTGATTTTATTGTAGTTGTCGGTACGGATTGTATCCAGGGGGTGTTCATCCGCCTGATTGATAAACATTGCCTTGACGATCAGCAAATAGTAGTATAGCGACACCACCGTGTTTGCCAGAGCTATGAACACGAGCAGATAGTCTCCTTTTGCCGCTACGGCTGCAAATATGAAGAACTTGCTCACAAATCCCGCAAAGGGCGGTATTCCCGCCAGAGAAAATACGGCAGCCATCATCACAAAAGCCAGTTTGGGATTCGATTTGTACAGACCGTTGTATGCGGCAATGTCGGAGCGACCGGACTGATTTTCGACGGACGTGATTACTCCGAACGCGGCAAGGTTGGAAAACAGATACACCAGCACATAATACACTGTGGCTGTTACTCCCTGCTCCGTCCCGCCCATGATGCCGAGCATGATATATCCCGCCTGCGATATTGACGAGAAAGCGAAAAACCGTTTGATGTTTTTCTGCCTTAGGGCAAACAGGTTGCCCGTTACGATTGTTGCTACCGATAATCCCGAGAGGATGTGATACCAGACGATTTCGATATTTCCGAAAACATGGTGAAGCGTGAACATCAGCACAAAACATGCCGCTCCTTTCGATACTGCGGAAAGATAGGCTGTTACCCCCGTGGGAGCGCCCTCGTACACATCGGCAGTCCAAAGATGGAAAGGCACGAGCGAAATTTTGAATGCCAGTCCCGCAAAGAAAAACACGAACCCGAGTACGGTCATCGGATTATTGGAGACAAGCGTGCTCAAATCGCTGAAATATAACGTTCCCATAGAACCGTACAGATACGAAAGCCCGAACATTATTATTCCCGACGAAAGCGCCGAAATAAGTATGAACTTGGCTCCCGCTTCGGCGGATTTTTCCCTGTATTTATTGTATGCAGCGAGGCAGGCAACGGGCAGGGACGCCGTTTCGATACTTATATACAGCATCATGAAATTTCCGGAGGATATCATCAGATACATACCCAGCAGCGTTGCGGTGATCAGGGTATAAAATTCTCCTTCGCGCTGCCGGAGAGCCGGTTCCGACTTCAGCCACTGTCCCGACTGCATCAGCACGAGGCAGGCGGCGATGCTGAGTATGTTTTTCATCATCACCGTCATTTCCGAAGAGATATACATTCCGCCGAATGCCGTTCCGACGGAGGAGACAAAAAAACCGAAAACGGTATGCACTGCCAGCAACATGCAGGCAACCGGACGAAAATACCGTTTCGAGCGATCGGAGCCGAAGATGTCGTAAATTACCAGAATCAGGAACACGATTATTAAACCGCTTTCCTGACGCATCATTAGAAAATTATCGAGATTCATTATATATCTTTATTTTACAATAAACTTAAATATTTGATGACAGGTACAAGACTGCTGCTTATAATGTCGGATACTGCGGAGGGATAAACTCCGATGAACACGATTCCGGCAATAAGCACGACAACCGACACTTTTTCGTACCATCGGGCATCGGGAAGCGAAAGATGATGCTCGTCGACCACCGTTCCGTAGAGTATTTTGCCCACTGTACGAAGTATGTACACCGCAGTAATCACTATGGAACAGGTCGCCGTTACGGTCAATATGCGATGAAACATGTCGGCATGTTCGAACGAGCCTACAAATACGGTCATTTCGGCAACAAACCCGCTCAATCCCGGAAGACCCAGCGAAGCCAGGCCCGCAATCACATAACACACGGAGGCAAAAGGCATTATTTTCATCAGACCGCCCATTTCGCGGATGTCGCGCGTGTGTGTCCGTCCGTATATCAGCCCGATAAGGGCAAAAAACAGAGCGGTCATAAGTCCGTGCGACAGCATTTGCAGGACGGCGCCCGTCATTGCCGTGCGGTTCAGCATCAGTATTGCAAAAAGAACCAGCCCGCAATGGCTCACCGAAGAATATGCGTTTATATATTTCAAATCGGTCTGCACCACTGCGCCGAATGCTCCGTAAACCACACTTATTCCCGTAAGGATAAGAAATATCCACGAAAGTTCGTGAGCCGCCTCCGGCATCAGATATATCACGACGCGGAAACAGCCGTATCCGCCGAGTTTCATCAGCACTCCCGCGTGAAGCATCGAAACGGCGGTAGGCGCCGATGCGTGTCCGTCGGGCGACCATGTGTGGAAGGGAAACAGGGCTCCGAGTACTCCGAAACCGAGAAACGCCATCGGAAATATCCAGTACTGATGCGCAAGCGGGATGGTTTTGCCCGCCAGTTCGATTATGTTCATGCTTGTATGTCCGGATGTGAAATATATCCCCAGAATCCCCGTCAGCAGGAACGCCGAACCCGCCATAAGCATCAGGGTGAGTTTCATCGCCGAATATTCCCTGCGTCCCGTCCCCCATACGCCTATAAGCAGATACATCGGAATCAGCGCCACTTCGTAGAAAAGAAACATCGTGAACAGGTCGAGCGAGATAAAAAATCCGAAGACCCCGACAGCGAGCAGACAATACCACATGAAGTATTCGCGGGGCATGTTCCACGACGAAAAAACGCCCGTAAACACGATGACGGCGGACAGGGCTATCAT
>JAISSE010000307.1 GCA_031273285.1 Prevotellaceae bacterium | reverse complement strand
ATTATTTATTTTTCATTACTAAATGACAAGACATGACATGTAATTGCTCGAACACACAGACAGACGAAACGGAACAAATCCGGCAAAAGACCGATGAAGTCATCGACCGGACAGGCACGGGCAGGGAAATCATCATCCCTCTGCTGCAAGCCTTGCAGACTGAGTTCGGTTATCTGCCCCGTGCGGCGCTCGAACGAATCTACGAATGCACGGAAATCGACAGGGCGCAGCTTGTCAGCGTTTCGACTTTCTATTCGCAGTTCCGGCATATCCCTTTGGGACAGTATCTGATTAAGGTATGTACCGGAACAGCTTGCCACGTAAAGGGCGCGGGCAATGTATACGACGCATTTATCAGGCAGCTGGGGATTGAGGAAGGAGAAACGACAACCAAAGACCGGCTGTTTTCCGTTGAGAAAATCGCCTGTCTGGGCTGCTGTACTCTGGCTCCGGTTGTACAGATTGAAGAGAAAATATACGGAAAAGTCATGCCCGGAAAAGTCGGCGAGGTAATCGAAGATTTCCTTGATTTGCAGAAGGACAAACGGAAAGACGACTTGCAGGATGCAAAACGGAAGGTGGTCGGCGAAGTGCGTCTGGGCATGGGGTCGTGCTGTATGGCAAGCGGCTCGTCGGATATTTACCGCGAGTTGAAAACGGCGTCCTTCCAGCTGGGTGTCGATGTGAACATCAAGCCGGTGGGATGCGTGGGCGTCTGCAACAAAGTGCCGCTGATTGACGTTGTAAACGGCGACGGCAGCATCACCCGCTATCCCAATGTCAAAGCGGGAGAGATTAAGGAAATACTTCATCATCACTTCAAACCTGCCGGATATATTCGACGGCTGAAAAACAGCATTCTGGGACATATCGACACTTTCCATACCGATGTTACCTGGGACAACGTGCTGTGGAAACCCGAAGGGGAACGGACATCCGTCATCAACAGTTTTCTTTCCGGTCAGATACATATTTCGACGGCAGGTTACGGAGTATTGACGCCTCTGAACATCGACGAATATGTTTCGTTCGGCGGGTTCGATGCCCTCAGAGACGCTCTGTTCGGTCAAACTCCGTCGCAGGTGGTGAACTCCGTCCTGAAAAGCGGGCTGCGCGGACGCGGCGGAGGCGGTTTCCTTACGGGGAAAAAATGGGAGATTGTGGCTTCGGTTGCGTCCGAACACAAATACATGATATGCAATGGCGACGAAGGCGACCCCGGCGCGTTCATGGACCGCATGATGCTCGAATCCTATCCTTTCCGCATCATCGAAGGGATGCTTATTGCCGCCTACGCCGTCGGCGCCGACAGGGGCGTGTTCTACATACGCGCCGAGTATCCGCTGGCGGTTGCCCGCATCAGAACGGCTATTGATTTGGCAAGAGAGAAGGGCTTTGTGGGATCGCAGATTGCCGGCAGTGATTTTTCGTTCGACATATCCGTTTTCGAGGGCGCGGGAGCGTTCGTCTGCGGAGAGGAAACCGCCCTGATTGCTTCCATCGAGGGCGACAGGGGATTTCCCAAACAGCGTCCGCCGTATCCGGCTGTCAGCGGGTTACATGGTTTGCCCACCTTAGTCAACAATGTGGAAACGCTCAGTCAGGTGCCGTATATTGTAAAAAATGGAGACGAACACTACGCTCGCGTGGGAACCGCCGGCAGCAAAGGCACCAAAGTCTTTGCTCTGGCGGGGAAAATCAACCACGGCGGGCTGATTGAGGTGCCGATGGGTATCACTCTCAATCAAATCATCGAAGATATAGGCGGCGGCGTGGAAGGCGGACAGAAACTCAAGGCGGTGCAAATCGGCGGTCCTTCGGGTGGCTGTATCCCTGCCCATCTGTGCGATATGCAGGTCGATTTCGACGCTTTCAACAAACTGGGCGCCATGATGGGGTCGGGAGGTCTGGTGGTATTGAGCGAATCCAACTGCATGGTGGATGTAGCCCGCTATTTCCTGAGCTTCACCTGCGAACAGTCGTGCGGCAAATGCACGTCATGCCGCATCGGCACGCGCAGAATGCTCGACCTGTTGGACAAAATATGCAGCGGCAGGGCTTCCGCAGGCGATATTGACCTGCTCGAAGAATTGGCGCTGCATATCAAAAATTCGGCTTTGTGCGGTTTGGGTAAGACGGCGCCCAATCCGGTGCTCACGACCCTGAAATATTTCCGCCATGAATACGAGGAGCATGTGAACGGTATCTGCCGAACGGGGACATGCAAGGATATGATTAAATACGAGGTCTCCGACCGATGTATCGGCTGTACCAAATGCGCAAAAGCCTGTCCGGTGGACGCGATTCCCTATACGCCCTACGAGGTGCATACGATTGACGTCAAGCGATGCGTGCTGTGCGGCTTGTGTGTGGACGAATGCAGTTTCGACGCCATCCGAAAGGTGTCGGTTAATTAATAGTTAATAGTGATTTTTACAGGATGAATTATTGCACCGGATTGCAATCATGCGTAAATTCGCTGTAGAGACGTGGCGCGCCGCGTCTCCGCAATAGCCACCGCCACGTAATCACACGACGAACATGTAGAGACGGGGCGCGCCCCGTCTCCGCGTGTCCTGCCGCCGCAGCCTTTACAGGATTTACAGGATTGTCAATCATGCGTAGATTGGAAAAAATCCTTCGGATTTTTTAATTGGCTACGCCGAACTTACGTTTCGTGGATGAAAAAAATATTCGTGGATTAAAAAGAGTTTTTGCGGCAAAAAATCGGAAAATCCGTCAAAACCCGTGTCGTTTGCGTGTCAAAACCGGTAAATAACCGTGCTGAGGACGGTCAAATTTGAATTATGTAATCGCGTGGAAATATGGGATATAATTCAGTCGAATATTTTTTTTTGCAAATTTTGGGTTTTATTGTTTGGTTTATCGAAAAATGTTTCGTACCTTTGCGCCCGACAAAATGTGAGAATTATTTTTACGGGAAATTATGTATTAACATAAAGATATAAAGAGATATAATAAGTAGTGGGGTGTATCCCTTCGGAAAACTCAATATTATTTGCTTCAAACTTCAAACTTTAAACAGTTCCTCTAACATTCCACTACTTTTTTTTATTAGCCCGGAGATTCTCTTAGTGTATCCCTAAAATCATATTTGCCAGAATGATGGCAAGCACCAGTAATGTTACGGCAACATAAAGATAATCCTTTTCAATCAAAAATGCCGCGACGGAGAATATGACCCTGAAAACGGGCGTAGCTATCAAAATCATGACTCCCAGCTGGATTACGGCGGCGCCGTCAGCCTCCGCGATGCGCGACAGGACGGTCGAAAAGCTGCGCAGATAATCCGCGACGCCGAAGGGTTCGCCGAACGGGACGGGCGAATAGTCAGCCATTTTCCCGTGATGCTGATACAGATATAAAACCCCGCCCAGCATGGTGATGCAGCAGGACAAAATCACCCCGAAGCGAAGTATTTTCCCCACGTAGATATCCGTATTTTTGTCGAACCGGATTTTGTTTGCCGATATTTTTTTCATCTATATGTTATTGTCTGTTATACCGTTATACATCATGATGACGGCAGCGAAAGAAATCACGATGCCGAAAAACAGTTTCAGTTTCCTGACGCTTGCTTTCGGAAGAATTTTCGAGCCGATAAACGCTCCGAGTAAAACGCCGACAACGATGGGCATTGCGAGACCGGGGTCGATGTAACCGCGCCGGAAATATATGACCGCACTGGACGCCGCCGTTACTCCGACCATGAAATTGCTGGTGGTGGTCGATACCTTAAATGGTATTTTCATTACCGTATCCATTGCCAGGACTTTAAAAGCGCCCGAACCGATTCCCAGCAGTCCTGATACGACACCCGCAAATGTCATTATCGAAAAACCCGCCGCCACATTTTTCACCCTGTAATTGATGATGCTTTTTCGTTCGGTGGGATAGGCGCCGTTGAGTTTCAGCCTGCGGGCAAGCCGGCTCGTATGCGTGTTGTTTTCGCTGACTCCCTCTTGCCTGATTATGCGTATAGCGGAGAATATCAGCACACTGCCGAATATCATCGAGATATATTTCTTGTCGAGATATACTGCCGAAATTGCTCCCAGCACGGCTCCGGCAGAGGTCGCTATTTCCAGAAACATGCCGATGCGGATGTTGGTTATCTTTTCTTTGATATAGGCAATTGCCGCTCCCGACGAACTCGCGATGGAGGTTACCAGAGCGGCGCCGATCGCATATCGGATGTCGACTCCGAAGCCTATTGTCAGTAAAGGTATGATTATCACTCCGCCGCCAAGACCCGTCAGCGAGCCTACAAAACCGGCAAATATCGAACCTGCGAACAGGATTAAAAGAAAAACTTCCAAATTCATATCATGCGGGGTAATTTATTTCCCCGTCGGCAAAATTATAAAATAAATATTATTAGTAACGGCATTATGACACATGTTCTGAAAGTCAGACAAATGATGACGGCAAAATCCGTCTGTTCCCGTCCGGATTATTTTTTTTAACTTAAATTAATCGTATATCCGAATTGTTTTTCTACTTTTGTGCTCTGAAAATACGATTTGCACCTTGATTGGGATGTTTTATTCGAATATGAAATTTGTATACTTGTTTTTAAAATATGTTAATTGGTTAAACTGTTCAATGGAAATGAAATCGAATATGCGATGGTACCGTTTTAATGTTTTGAATCAAAATAACAAAATATGACAGAGGATAAATTTGGGAAAATAAACACGTTAAAGGATTTGCTGGAGTATTCGACAAAAGAATATGCCTCCGGCGTGATGAATGCTTTTGCGGGCGGCGAACCCGTATCGTACAGGGCATTCGGCGAAAAAGTGAAAGACTTGCGCGAAGTATTGAAATCTCTGGGAGTGGGATTCGGCGACAGAATCGCGATATATACCCACAACACGCCCGACTACGGGGTAATCTACTTTGCGGCAGTGTCTATGGGGGCGGTTGTGGTTCCGCTGCTGCCGGATTTTTCGACTGCCGAGCTTGAAAATCTTCTTGCCCATTCGGGAAGCAAGGTGCTGTTTGTGTCCAGACGGTTAAGGTCAAGAGTAGAAGCTATTGATTTGCCGGAGCTGAAAATCAGGATTGAGATTGAGGGTTTTTCGGTGTACGAAAGTCCTGACAGCGCAACTGTTGAAAGCGCTGTCGAAAGGGAAGTCGCTCCCGAAGACATGGCAAGCATAGTCTATACATCGGGCACTACGGGGAAATCCAAGGGGGTTGTCCTGACGCATCACAATCTTGTGGCACAGGTGAAAATGACAATCAAGATTCAGCCGGTCGATACGACCAGCGTTTTTCTGTCGATTTTGCCTCTTCCGCACGCATATGAGGGCAGTCTCGGATTTTTGCTGCCCGTTCTCGGCGGGTCAAGCGTTTACTATATGGAAAAACCGCCGACACCCGCAATATTGCTGCCCACCATGCAGAAAATAAAACCCACGCATATACTGACCGTCCCGCTGATTGCGGAAAAGGTATTCAAAAATACCGTCCTGCCGAAACTGACGGGGAACGTTGTTACCCGATACCTCTACAAAACGGGTTTGGGACGAAAACTGCTGCATCGCATAGCCGGCAAAAAACTGTACGAAACGTTCGGCGGAAGGCTGGTGTTTTTCGGAATCGGAGGCGCAAAGCTGGATTATCTTACCGAACGGTTTCTGTATGAGGCAAAATTTCCTTATGCCATAGGCTACGGACTGACGGAAACGGCGCCGCTGCTGTCGGCTGCGCTGACGCATAACGTCAAACCCGGCTCGGCAGGCTTTAAGCTCGAAGAGGTTGAGATGAAAATCAACGATGTGAACGACGACGGTGTCGGCGAATTGTGGGTGAAAAGCCCGAGCCTGATGCCGGGATATTACAGGGAGCAGGAACTGACGGATATGGTGATTACTCCGGACGGATGGTTCAAGACGGGCGATCTGGTGAAAGTCAGTCGTGCCGGCAGAATATATATCAGAGGAAGACTGAAAAATGTGATACTCACTTCGTCGGGCGAAAATATTTATCCCGAAGATATCGAGTCGCTCATAAACAATTTCCATTTTGTACAGGAATCCTTAGTTGTCGAACAAAAAGGGAAACTTGTTGCGATGGTGAAAGTTAACTACGAAGAGCTGGAATCGCAATATAACAAAATCAAAGAAGAGTGGCAGAGCAAAATCGAGGAAAACTATCGTGAAATCGAGAAAAAAGTCGAGGAATTGAAACAGGAACTGCAACTGTATGTCAATTCCAAAGTGAACCGTTTTTCGCAAATATCGGCAGTGGTGGTATTGCCTTTCGCGTCCGAATTTGAAAAAACACCGACAATGAAGATTAAACGGTATTTATACGGGCAATAGATTCCGCATGGAGAAATTGCTTGATTTCTCTACTGTTGAAAAAAACGGGTTGAAACGAGGAGAAACAGGCACGGGGAAGTTATTTGCAACTTCCCCTTTT
>JAISSE010000208.1 GCA_031273285.1 Prevotellaceae bacterium | reverse complement strand
CCTCGAAGAGGTCGCATGTTTATAGAAAAAATGTCCACCGCTGTTGTGCGACCCCGAAGGGGTCGAATTAAAACACAACACCTGTTTTCTATAAACATGCGATGCCTTCGGCATCATGACGCGAAAAGTATGTATCATGTTTGGTATAATATTGTATACTAACACAATAAAAATTATAAACAGATGAAAAATAAACAGATTGAATCCCCTTAATCCTGCAAAAAGACAAAAAATTCTGTAAAATCTTTCACTATTTACTTCATTCAAAATCCTGTTAATCATCTTATGCTTTGTTCTCCTATTCACATGTTCGCAACACCGCCATCTTGCGTTTGCGAGACGGCGGTAACATGAAATCATTTGTTCGACAGTGAAGTAACATTCTTGAATGTGGCTTTTTTTGACGAACGTCGAGAATGTCCGACGGATTTATTATTTGTGCTGTAAACGGCAGAAAGACTGTGTCGGCAAACACAATTATACAAACATGTCAGATCATTGACTACGTCGAACTTGCGTTTCGTGATTTTTAATTTTCAATTCGTAATTATATAATTCGCGTGCTAAGGGATGAAAAATAAATAATGTATAACGGTTTTGATGTTGAAGACATCATATGTTTATAGAAAAACGATGTTGTGTTTTAATTCGACCCCTTCGGGGTCGCACAGCAGAGGTGCACATTTCTTCTATAAACATTTGACCTCTTCGAGGTCTCGAACTTCATCTCTGTTATAAGTTTTTTATTTCTCATGCCTAAATAAAAAAACAGTATCTTTGCAAAATTAAAACGTAAACAGAAATGTCAAAAACGAGGAAAGCATATTTTTGTCAGCAGTGCGGTCAGGAGTCGGCAAAATGGCTGGGCAAGTGTCCCGCGTGTGGCGAATGGAATTCGTTTGTCGAAGAGTTGGTTGTAAAATCTCCGTCGGGTCAGGTCGTTGACGCACGTTCGCCGTCGAAACCGGTCAGGATAAGCGACATCAGCATCGAAACCCAAAACCGGATACTTCTGGCAAACAACGAAATGAACAGGCTGCTCGGCGGCGGTCTTGTTGTCGGGTCGATTGCGCTTATCGGCGGCGAACCGGGTATCGGCAAATCGACACTGAGCCTGCAAATCGCATTGCAGCAGTCCGATTTAAAGACCCTGTACGTGTCGGGCGAAGAGAGCGCAGGCCAGATAAAACTCCGCGCCGCGCGTCTTGGCGGCGTAAACAACAGCAACTGCTATATTCTTCCGGAGACGCTGCTGGAAAATATTCTGCTTCAAGCCGGGGAAATCCGTCCCGATTTTGTTGTGATAGATTCGATACAGACCATCTACACCGAAAAGCTGGATTCGTCGCCGGGAAGCATTTCGCAGATTCGGGAATGCGCCGCCCTGCTGATGCGATATGCCAAGGAAAGCAATACGCCGGTGTTCGTCATCGGGCATATCACCAAAGACGGGTCGATTGCCGGTCCCAAAATACTTGAGCATATCGTCGATGTCGTCCTGCAGTTCGAAGGAGACAGCAATTACATATACAGGCTTTTACGGTCGATGAAAAACCGTTTCGGCTCGACCGACGAAATCGGCATATTCGAAATGACGGGCAACGGTCTGAGGGAGGTAACCAACCCCTCCGAAGTCCTGATAACCCGCCATGACGAGTCGTTGAGCGGCAGTTCCGTTGCCGCAATAATCGACGGAGCGCGGTCGTTTCTCATTGAAGTACAGGCGCTGGTGAGTACCGCCGCTTACGGTACTCCGCAGCGTTCGGCTACGGGCTTCGATGTCCGGCGATTAAACATGCTGCTGGCTGTGCTGGAGAAACGCGCGGGTTTCAGGCTGGCGGCGAAGGATGTGTTTCTGAACATTGCCGGCGGGATAAAGGTTGTCGACCCCGCGATAGATCTTGCCGTTGTCGCGTCGGTGCTTTCATCGACCGCCGATATTCCCGTCCCGCAAGACTGGTGCTTTTCGGGCGAAATGGGACTGTCGGGCGAAATCCGTCCCGTAAACAGAATCGTAACCAGGGTTTCCGAAGCGGAAAAACTCGGCTTCAAAAAAATATTCGTATCGAAATATAACCGCAAAACGCCGGAACTGGACAAATTGAAGATAGATATTCACTATGCGGGTAAAATCTCGGAACTGGCGGAAGCGCTGTATAACTATAAACGATGAACGATGAACGATGAACTATAAACGATGAGCTATAAACATCATAACCGTGCGTTTGTCGCGGAAAAATATGATAAAATTCCTTACGCACGAATGCGATGAATTGAGAATTTCATTTAGGCATACAAAATAAATAACATATGGGAACTCATATTACGCAGTCTCCGGTTTTTAGTTCGCCGGCACATGGCAATAATGTATTACAACTTATTTATTTCGCTTCCCTTAATATTTCTCTCTCAGCCATTTATCGAAAAATTTGTCGTAAACGGCATAACCTGTTTCGTCGCGGGTTACAAATTCTTTTTCGAGCAGACCGTTTAAAGCCGCCTGAACCGAACTTGCCGAAACAAGGCTGTGCCGTTTGACAAAATCGGAGGACGTCGGCGCCGAAATCTTATGGTCTTTTGCTATGGCAATCAGCAGTTTTCCCTGTTTGTCCGGCAGGCGGAACATGTTTTCGGAATAAGTATATTTGTTTGAATCCACAATTAAACTGATTGTGTCGTCCACCGTTTCCGCCGTACATTTTCCTCCCTTTTCCGTTTCACCGTACAGGGCATTAAGCGTTTTCTGTACGTACCAGGTGATTCC
>JAISSE010000199.1 GCA_031273285.1 Prevotellaceae bacterium | reverse complement strand
GTTCCCGCAGTGAAGGAACGCCATCTGCGTGAGTTAAGAATATCTCTGGCGTTGAGTGCGATGCTGAACTTGTCGAATATTTTCCGTATTCCGGCATCCAGCGAATAGTTTGCCTTTCGGTACCCCTGTGCAGTAATCTGTTTTGCACGGTAATCGCCTGTTATCTGCAGCGAAAACAGTTTCGGAATCACAAAACTTGCTATCATCTTTGCATTCCACGAAAAATCCTCCTGCGCCTGTCCGACAATGGGGAAATTGTTCATCTCATACTCGAATCCGTTCAGTTTGTAATAAAACAGATTGACCGTTGTCGTCAGGTCGATGATACTTGCGAATTTGTTTTTCAGAACAAACTCCGTTCCCGCCGACGAATTTTGCGCAACGTTTTCGAACGTGCTGTACATAACATTATTGTCGAGATAGCTGATTCTCTGGACTACATTGTTGGTCGAACGGTAATATCCCGAAAAGGAAAAGATATGATGCTGCCAGTTTTTGATATAGTTCAGTTCAAACGCATTGGAATATTCCGGCACAAGGTCGGGATTACCGAACGAGATGTTCGTGGAGTCGGTTATATTCCTGAACGTGTTGATTTCGTGCCCTCTCGGTCTCGATATGCGCCTTGTGTAGTTCACCTGCAGTTCGTTGCCGCCCGACAGGGCATACGACAGAAAAAGACTCGGGAAAAGGCTGAAATACGCATTTTTGTTAAACGGAATATTTGCTTCGATGTCGTTGTAGCCCAGCGAGCGGGTGTTTCTCTCCGCATATTCGCCCCGCAAACCAAGCTGATAGCCGAAATTGCCGAAACGTCCCGTATATGTCGAATACAGCGCATGTATATCCTGATTGTAAATGAACTTGTTGAACAGTTCCGGCACAGCAACGGCATCCTCCCTGCCTGTTCCCGAAAAAGTTTCGACGGGACTGTTTTCGCGTCCGAACGTTCCCTTGTAACCCGCTTCGATTTTGCTGTTTTCGTTAAAAGTATTTATATAATCAAGCTGAAAGTCCAGATTATAGGGACCCATATCTCCCGTCTGACGCTGATACGATGATGTTTGTCTGCCGTCCGGATATAGGGATGTTTGATTGTAACCGGCATCGGCTTTCATTCCCCAGGTGTTGTAGGATGCGGTGAAATCAATATTGCTGCTTTTGCTGAAATCATGTTTGTAACCGAGCTGCACGTTTCCTCCCAGCATTTTGTTGTCGGAGACAGTACGACGTTCGCTTTGCGTATACGAACCCGGTATATTGCTTGTGTAGTTGGTGATATTGTTGTTGTCGCCGCCTCCGAACATGCCGAATCCGCTAAGCGACAGATGGTCTTTGGTCGTCATGTGATATGTCAGACCCGCGCGTCCGAAGAAGTTGTTGCGGCGTCCGTCGGATTCGGAGGTTTGGTTGAGGAATGTTGTATCAGCGCCGTTTATGTTGAGCCGCGACGAATTGCCGCCGCCGATAGACGCCATGCTCCGGTAGTTCAAACTCGCGTAAGCGTCAAGTTTGCTGCTGCTGTAGTTGTAGTTGGCGCCGAAATTATATCCGCCGCGCGAATCCGCTCCGGCTTGCAGGCTTCCGAAATATCCGGCTTTCCGGTTTTCTTTCAGTATGATATTGATTATTCCCGCCGTTCCTTCGGGGCTGTATTTAGCCGACGGATTAGTGATTACTTCGATTCTGTCGATATTTTCCGCCGGCATCTGTTCCAGTATCTGCGCCTGATTGTCGGACGAAAGTCCCGATGCCTTGCCGTTTATCCAGATGGTTACAGCCGAATTGCCGCGCAGGGACACCGCACCCTCGGCATCCACCTCTACCGACGGGATATTGCTCAGCACATCGCTGGCGCTGCCTCCCGATGCGGCAATATTCTGATCAACATTGAAAACCTTTTTGTCGATGTCGATTTTCATTTGCGTGCCGATAGCCGTAACCATCACTTCGTCCAAAAGTTCCGACTCTTCGACCAGAGATATCCGGTTCAGATTTATTTCCCTGCTGTCCGACGTCAGCGATATTTCCTGTTCAAACGTTTTGTATCCAACGGAAGAAACCGACAGCACATAATCGCCGTACGGCAGATTTTTGATGGAGAATTTGCCGTTTCGATCGGTATTGACGCCGACAGGAGCCTTTTCGGCGGCATCTTTCTCTTTAATTACGACAGTTACGGACTCCAAAGCCTCGTTGCTTTTGGAATCGACAACCGTTCCGTTAATAACGCCGTCGTTGGCGGCATAAATCAGATTTACCGATAAACACATCAGAATAACAAGTACATTTTTTTTCATTTCTTTACCTTTAATATTTATATGCAAGATATTTTTAAAATTACAGGGTGCAAAGATGTGCAAAAAAACGGCAGCCGTGCGCCGGAAATTGCCGAAACAGAAAAATAACTTGTTAAAACGAAAAAAATCAGGATTAAACTGATAAATATTCCTGCCGGATACTCGTGTTTTCTACAAATCAAACTCCGTAATTCGTAATTTGTAATTCGTAATTCTCACGGATACTCGTGTTTTCTACAAATCAAACCCGCAATACGACAGATTGAAACTTTTGTTGCATATCGGAAAATCCGAAATATCCTGATTTCTGACAGCCAGAGCAAGCCCGTACCAGTTGTGCAGCGAAGGGTCTTTTATTTTGTAGAACGATATTTCGCCCGACGAATCGGTTATGATGCTGTGGCATATCTCTCCGCGCCAGCCTTCGGTCAGCGAGAAACACAGCCGGTCGGGTTTCAGCCGGGGGCTGTATTCCGGAGGTGCCGAATCCGTTTCGATGATTTGTTCGAGAGCATTCAGAAAACCGTTGATGAGACCGAACGACCGGTCGATTTCCGATATTCTCTGTTTCAGGCGGGACAGAATGTCGCCGGATTTTTCGGTAACCATATCATTGTCTATCTGCTGATAGTACTGAAACGGGTGCGAGGTGCGGATGTCTCTTTCGAGACCCGAAGCTCTGGCGGACAAACCGGTGAGACCCGCAAGTTCCGCCTGTTTTCGCGTTACGATGCCCACATCTTCGAAACGCGCCAGCAAACTCGGCAGCGACAGCAGTTTTTTGGCGACATTGCGATAACGGCTTACAACTTCGTACAGATTTTCGCGGATTTTATTGCATATCGCCGCATCGACGGGATAATTCGTTCCGTGCGGACGGACAAGTCCCTTGGCGAATCTGTTGCCGCACCACATTTGCAGGGTATTTATCACAATCGTCCTAAGAGCCTCGCACGCAACCTGTCCCAGCTGGTATGCCACGTCCAGACATAATGCCGAAGTATCGCCCGTATGTATCGCAATGCGTTCCAGCTCCAGAGCAATGCAGCGTTCCAGACGGAGTTTGTCGTCAGGCTCGAAACCCGATAATGCCTCAATTGCCGACACATAAGCGAGCGAATGAGCCACCGCCGAATCGCCGGCGACAGTTTCAGCCGTCAGCATTTTTTTGAGATTCGGAGTTCCCCGCATCATGCTTTCGATTCCTCTGTGCTGATAGCCCAAAACGATTTCCAGATGCAGCACTTTCTCGCCCTCGCAAATAAACCTGAAATGTCCGGGTTCGATTATCCCCGCATGTATCGGTCCCACGCCAACCTCGTGCAGTTCATCGCTTTCTATCGAAAAGAAAGGATAGTTGTCCGGAATATTATCCTTATTATGTCTGTCGAACGAATATCGGACGGGTTTCAGCCACGGATGATTCGCGAACGGGATGCCGTACTGTTCGTGCATTTCCCTCTCAAACATGTGCATATGATTATATTCCGGCACGAAAGAACCCAGCCCTTCCGAAAGCCCGATTTTTGTCGCCTGCACATCAATGTCGTGCGAAAAATCGTTGGCTATTCCGCAAAAAACGGAATACGAATCCTCTCCCCTGACTGCAAAATAAGCAACGCAATGTGCACCGTCTTCTGCCGCCAAGTCCGAAATTTTTGTCCGGAAATCATCTTTGGATAAAAAAGTAATATCCTGAATGTCAATCGGCATATTGTTTTTTGTCTTCATTTTTATACCTGCATTTTGCCTGCAAACTTAGTGAAATTATTGTTATCGGATATTTGCCGGACGAATCGGGGCTGTCTCGAA
>JAISSE010000335.1 GCA_031273285.1 Prevotellaceae bacterium | reverse complement strand
ACAAGAGAGCAGGCGCATACATGTGTATGTGCTGTTGTTTCCGTTTTGACCGGAAAGTATCTCTGTTGCCTTGAAATGGTGTTAAAGATAAGAGGAAATCCGGCTCAAACAGCCGGATTTTTTTGTTTTATGCGGAATTAAATTATTTAAATATTATAAAATAAATAGAATTATGAGTAAAAAAAACTATCGTTTTGAAACCCTGCAAGTACATGCAGGACAAGCGCCTGACCCGGTAACCAATTCGCGGGCTGTGCCTATCTATCAAACTTCGTCCTACGTTTTTGAGGACGCAAAAGACGGGGCAGACCGTTTTGCCCTGAAAAAATTCGGCAACATCTACACCCGCCTGACCAATTCCACTACGGCGGTGTTCGAGGACAGGATTGCCGCTCTGGAAGGAGGCAGCGCCGCCGTAGCCACGTCTTCGGGACAAGCCGCGCAGTTTCTTGCAATTAACAATCTTGCGGGAGTGGGGGACAATATCGTCAGCACATCGTATCTGTACGGCGGAACCTACAACCAGTTCAAGGTCGCTTTCCGCCGCCTCGGCATCGAAGTGCGTTTTGCGGACGGCGACAGTGCGGACAGTATCGCCTCGCTGATAGACGCGCGTACAAAGGTGATATATCTCGAAACAATCGGCAATCCCGAATTTAATGTTCCCGATTTCGAGCCGATAGTCGCCCTTGCGCGGAAGCATGATATTGCCGTGCTGACGGATAATACGTTCGGCGCGGGAGGTTATCTTTTCCGTCCTCTGGACTGGGGTGTGAATGTTGTAACACATTCGGCAACAAAATGGATAGGCGGACATGGAACGAGCATCGGCGGAGTTGTCGTGGACGGCGGAAATTTCAACTGGGGCAACGGGAAATATCCCGCACTCAGCGAACCCACCGACAGTTACCACGGGCTGAATTTCTGGGAAACATTCGGAGCGTCGTCGCCGTTCGGAAATATCGCTTTTGCCATCCGCACACGTGCCGAAGGATTGCGCGATCTGGGTCCCTGCATCAGTCCGTTCAACTCGTTTCTGCTGCTGCAGGGTCTGGAAACCCTGTCGCTGAGAGTGCAGCGCAGTGTCGATAATGCTCTGGAACTGGCGCACTGGCTCGAAAAACATCCGAAAATCGAAAGCGTAAACTATGCGGGACTGGAAAGCAGTCCGCATCACAAACTTGCGAAAAAATATTTGCGCAACGGCTTCGGAGGCGTTTTGTCGTTCAAGATAAAAGGAACGTCGGAACAGGCGCAGGGACTGATCAGTCATCTGGAACTGATTAGCCATCTGGCGAATGTCGGAGATGCAAAGACTCTGATTATCCATTCGGCATCAACGACACATTCCCAACTGACGGAAACGGAACTTGTGTCGGCAGGTGTCTATCCGAACCAGCTGCGCGTGTCTTTGGGAATAGAAAATATCGAAGATATAAAGGATGACTTGTCCAACGCTTTAGCGACACTGTAAGCGGCAGACTGTGCGTGCCGTAAATTTCGATATGCAGCCGATGAAACCTTTGTCGGCTGCATATCTTTTTACGGACGTTTTGATGCGCGGACAGAATCTTCCTTACTCGTCGTCCTGCGGCAAACCCGCCAGCAGTTCCTTCGCCGTCGAATAATCTTCTTCCATGACATATAACTGGATAGTGCTGTCGTTGGTAAAGAAGGTGCCGAATATCGCGGTTTCGGTTGACAGGAAGCATCGTATGTTATTCGCTTCGAGTAATCCCTGTATTATTTTCGCTTGAGGCATGCTGTGAAATACCATCAAAACCGTAGTTCTACTATCATCCATAATAATCGAATATTAAATAATAATATTCAAAGATAATCATTATTTTCGTATCCGAGAATTTTGTCCACGAATTTCACGAATTTTATCGAATTACACGAATTTTTTTCGCGAATTTTTTTCATCCACGAATTTCACGAATTAAAAAAATCCGAAGGATTTTTTTCTAATCGACGCATCATCCTTCATACATCCTACATCATCCTTAAAGGGTGCATTTCAAATTGTCGCACGTATAGGGAATGTACAAAAGTCCCGCAGGGATAACACTTTATTAACCGTAGATGGAGCGAAGCGGAATCTACGGAGAAAAACGCTCCACTTTTGAAAGTCCCGCAGGGACGACACTTTTTGTTGCGGCGTATTCAAGTGTCATCCCTGCGGGATTTTGGAGAGGCGGAGAGTCCTGTCCGCAGGCTAAAGCCTACGGTTAATAAAGTGTTGTCCCTGCGGGACTTTTTACGCATGCGACAATTTGAAATGCACCCATTACGAATTACAAATTACAAATTACAAATTACAAATTACGAATTGCGAATTGCGAATGAATGATTTATAATTTATAATAATGTGAAAATATGGATATTCGACATCTTGTTGCATCATATCAGTCTGCCGTAAAAGAGCAGGAGGAAGAATTACGGATACTGAAACAAAAAATATTCCGAACGGGAACGTTCAGACTTGGGATTGTGCTGGCTGCGATTGCGTTTGCCTTCATTCTGTGGAGCAATACAGCGGCAACCGCAGCCGTTCTGTCGTCGGGAGCGCTGCTGTTTCTGTGTTTGCTGAAATATCACGACAGACTGTATCGCAGGAAAAATTATGCGGAAACAAAACACCGCTATCTTGCTGATGAATTGAAAGGTATCGAATACGATTTTTCGGCTTTCGACGGCGCGGGACACATGACGGATGCCGGACACCGGTTTGCTTCGGATCTTGACCTGTTCGGGAAAGGTTCTTTCTTTCAGTCCGTAAACCGTACCGTTACATCTTTCGGGACAAACAGGCTGGCGGAGA
>JAISSE010000306.1 GCA_031273285.1 Prevotellaceae bacterium | reverse complement strand
ACCCCATCTGCGCGCTTCAGGCTGCGATGGAAGGCTTTGAGGTTAAGACTGTGGAAGATACTTTGCACGAAGGCAACATATATGTTACAACCACGGGGAACAGAGACGTTATTACGCTCGAACATATTCAGGGCATGAAAGACCAGACCATTGTATGCAATATCGGTCATTTCGACGATGAAATTCAAGTGGAAAGGCTCGAAAAAGCCGCTAAAAAAATCAATATCAAACCGCAGGTAGATAAATTTGTTTTCGACGACGGACATGCCGTTTTCCTTCTGGCAGAGGGCAGACTTGTCAATCTGGGATGCGCCACCGGACATCCTTCGTTCGTTATGAGCAACTCGTTCAGCAATCAGACACTTGCACAAATCGAGTTGTGGAAGAACGATTTGGCTGTAGACGTGTACCGTTTGCCGAAAAAACTGGACGAAGAGGTTGCCCGTCTGCATCTTGAACAACTCGGAGTTCACCTGACCAAACTGACGAAAGTTCAGGCTGATTATATCGGAGTAAACCCGGACGGTCCGTATAAAGCCGACCATTACAGATATTAAATACTAACAAAATAAACGGATAAAAATCATCGAATTACATGAATCTCACTCCGGATTGCCGGCACAAGCCCGTTTCGACAGGCAATTTGACGGCAAAATATCTTAAAAAAAGGCGTAAATATGAGTTTTGACCGTAATTTGAGGGCATGTTTTTCGGATAGGAATGGCGGTTTTTTTAGACTAAATCGGCTTAAAGCAGTTAAAAAGTGTTAAAATCGGCTTTATTTCTTAAAATTTGGTTTATTTTATTAGCGTATTGAATTTTTTATTACTTTTGCACTGTAAATGATATAATAAACGTAGATGATATGAAGTCTAAATTCGTAGTATGTTGTTGTTTATCCGTCCTTTTGTCCGGATGTTTCTGGAAAAAGGAAGTGTCGGAAAAGACCGGATGGAAGTATAACGACGCCAAATATGGTGGCGTGGAACGTGTAAAACCCAATACGGAGAGAATCGCTCCCGGGCTGGTATTTATCCCCGGAGGAGCGTTCATCATGGGGCAAATGGCTGATAATATCGGCGACGAATGGGATAACCTCCCGCGCAGGGTAACTGTTGATTCGTATTATATTGACGAAACGGAAGTAACAAATCAGCATTACCGTGATTATTTATTCTGGTTGGGCAACGTTTTTACAAGTTCCCCCAACGTGGTAAAAAATGCTTTGCCTGATACTTTGGTTTGGCGTAGACCTCTGGCATACAACGAGCCTTATGTACAGACATATTTCCGTTATCCGGCATATAACGATTATCCTGTTGTGGGAGTAACATGGTTGCAGGCAAACGATTACTGTCTGTGGCGTACCGACAGGGTAAACGAGGCGGAGCTTATCAAGCGCGGAATTCTGGTTTCGAATATCGCTGAACAGCAAAATGAAAATAACTTTAACAGCGACGCTTTTCTTGCCGGTCAGTATGAAGCCGAGATGAACGAGAGAAGGCAACCGAAAAATATCGTTACCAAAGAACCCCGTCCGATTAAGTTTGAAGACGGCATCCTGTACCCCAAATATCGCCTCCCGACCGAAGCGGAATTTGAATATGCGGCAAGAGCCGAAATAGGTGTAACTGTGGATGAAAGAACGATAGAAAGACGTGTATACGGATGGAGCGGCTCGAATGTCAGAGACCCAAGCAAAAAACGCAGAGGGCAGATGATGGCAAACTTCCAGAGAGGACGGGGCGACCTTGCCGGTGTGGCAGGCGGACGACAAAATGACGGATCCGCCATACCCGCTGCGGTGCGTTCATTTCCGCCCAACGATTTCGGTCTGTACGACATGATCGGAAACGTGAACGAATGGGTGGCAGACATATACAGACCGATGTCATTCAACGATGTTGACGAATTTAATCCCTTCAGAGGCAACGTGTTCATGGAACTGTCGAAAGACGCCGAAGGCAACATTGCGCAAAAAGACTCTTTGGGACGAATGAGATATGATACAATAAAATTTGTCGACAGATACAATTATCGGGTGGGCGATAACAGAAACTACCGGGACGGCGATGTTGCTTCTTCCATATTTTATACCGAAGCGGGAGAAAAACCGGATACGGTTGCCAATTCAAACATGGTATACTATCAGGGCAGCGGAGAGCAACAGAACAATATGATTACTTTGATAAACGACAAGTCAAGAGTTTACAAAGGAGGAGGATTTTTAGACCGCCCGTATTGGTTGCGTCCGGCAACAAGAAGATTCCTCGACCAGGATAAAGCTCAATGGGACATAGGTTTCCGTTGCGCCATGAGTAGCCTGGGCGGAGACAACAAAATTGCAGGAAAAAGCAAAACAAAGACGAAAAAATAGTAAATCGGATCATAATAAAAAAAAAGAAGGCTGCCCTTGTCTCGATAAGGGCAGTTTTTTTATTTAACACGACCGAAAAATCCTATCTGTAATATTTAAAACATATTGTAAACAAAAACGATAGATTAATAAAAACATGAAAACAAGTGTCAGGGAAATAGAATCGTCGGCAGTTAATGCTGCGACTGTTAAAAATGCGAAAGATTTGGTAGACAAAAACAAATTTTCCGGACTGAATATTTCAGCGGATAATTCCCTGATTTGGGGGCAATGCGCCGGAAGCGGCGCCGAACCCTATCGTTGTTCCGTAGATTTTATCGATGAAAACAAACCCGTTTTCCGATGCAACTGTCCCGCCAGACAGTTTCCCTGCAAACACGGTATCGGACTGCTGTATGCTTTCGAAAAAGGATTGCCGTTTGCCTGTGCCGAAATACCCGGCGATATTGCAAATAAACGTGCAAAAATCGAAAAACGTACGGAAAAGAAAGAGCAGGAACAGTCAAAAATAATCGAACAGGATGCCAAAAACAACAAGCCAAAAAATACAAAAATCATCGTAAAAAAAGCGGAAACACAACTGGCGGGCATCGAGGCTGCTCAAAAGCTGCTGCACAATATCGTACAGATGGGATTCTCCGGAATTGACGCCGCAACACAAAGAACGCTGGACGGCAGGATTAAAGAACTCGGCAATTACCATATCGAAGGTATTCAGCTCGCCTTCAACAATCTGCTTGTGGAATTGAGTTATGTGAAAGGCGATGAATATACGGATGTCATTAACCGGTTAAATTATATTTCGGCTCTTTTGAAGAAAAGCAGGGAATATATTACTGCAAAAAAAGAAAATCCGGAATCCGACCCCGATTTAACTTCTGCCATCGAAGAACAGACGGGTCGCGTGTGGAAACTTGCCGATTTGATGCAATATGGCTTGTATGAGACAAATGCGGAAATAATCCAACTGTCCTTCAACAGCTATGATGATGCCGGACGAAAAGCATTTATCGACGAAGGTTACTGGTTCAACCTCAAAACAGGAAAAATATACAAATCAAGAAATTACAGACCGTATAAAGCTCTCGGATATATAAAAGAAGCTAATACCTGTTTCGATATACTGAAAATACCCAGGCTGTTTATCTATCCCGGCAACGTAAATCCCCGCGCACGCTGGGAATCCGCTGTATTCAGGACTGTAACGGGCAAAGACAGGACAAGAGTGATTGACGCTTCATCCCCCGATTATTCCGAAACGGTCAAAACAATGAAATCCGTTATCAAAAATCCCCTGATGGAAAAAAATCCCGTTGTGCTGCTGAAACTTAACAAAGCATGTATTGCCGGCGAACATATCGTGCTTGAAGACACGCATGGCAACAAACTGACCGTCGCCGATTTGCCCGAACAGCAGATTTACACCGAAACAAATCTAAAGCTGGTTTTACCCGGAGAATGTGGGAATATTGCCCTTGCGGCAATGATTAACAACAATCTCAAAACCGGCATATTTTCCGTAACAGCCTTGTCTTTAATCACTGTCGATAAAATAATTCGTTTGCTGTACTGAGCAATGATTTACCGTAAAAATCGCTCAAATCACACCAAATTCGTTATCGAATCGCAGACACACACCAAATTACGGTCGCCATATCCGTTGTCTACACGTGCCGACGCAGGCCAGAATTTATTTTCGGCAATCCAGGGCAAAGCGAATGCTGCCTGTTTACGGCTGTAGGGATGCGTCCAGTCGTCGCCGGTTACTTCGCCCACTGTGTGCGGAGCCATTTTCAGCGGATTATCGTTTGCATCCGACTTGCCGGATTTGATGTCTTCACATTCCCGTTTGATGGCGAGCATGGTTTCGACAAACCTGTCTAATTCCTGTTTCGATTCGCTTTCGGTAGGTTCGACCATCAGGGTGTTGGCTACCGGAAACGATAGCGTCGGAGCATGGAATCCGAAGTCCATCAATCGTTTAGCTATGTCGGTCGCATCGACTCCGTATGTTTTCGCGAAGTCTCTGAGGTCAATAATACATTCGTGCGCCACATATCCGGCTTCGCCCGTATAGAGAGTTTTATAGGCGGGTTCCAATTTTTTTGACAGATAGTTGGCGTTCAGTATCGCAACCTCCGTAGCTCTGCGCAAACCGTCTGCTCCGAGCATTTTGATGTAACCGTATGTAATTGCCAGTATCAAAGCGCTTCCGTAAGGGGCAGCCGACACGGCAGTGCCTTCTCCGCCGACTTTTACAAGCGGATGCGACGGAAGAAACGGCAGCAGATGTTCGGCAACACATATCGGTCCTTCGCCGGGACCTCCGCCTCCGTGAGGAACGGCAAATGTCTTGTGCAGATTAAGATGACAAACGTCGGCGCCTATAAATCCGGGACTTGTAAACCCTACCTGAGCGTTCATATTGGCTCCGTCCATATACACCTGTCCTCCGTTTTTGTGGATAACATCAACAATCTCGCGTATAGCGCTTTCGAACACTCCGTGCGTGGAAGGATAGGTAATCATCATGCACGACAGGCGTTCCTTATGCTGCTCCGCCTTTGCCTTCAAATCGGCAAGATTGATATTTCCGTTTTCGTCGCATTCTACAACGACAATTTCCATGCCCGCCATGGCAGCGCTTGCGGGATTTGTTCCGTGAGCCGACGAAGGTATCAGCGCAACGTTACGGCATCCTTCGCCTCTGCTTATATGATACTGTCTGATAACCAGCAATCCGGCGTATTCGCCCGCCGCGCCCGAATTGGGCTGGAACGATACTCCGGCGAAACCGGTGATTTCGGCAAGGTCTTTCGCCACCTCGTCGATAAGTTCGTGATAACCTGCTGCCTGGTCGGCGGGTACAAACGGATGGATATTGCACATTTCGGGCCAGCTCAACGGCAACATCTCTGCTGCCGCATTCAGTTTCATTGTACACGAACCCAAAGAAATCATGCTGTGTGTGAGAGAAATATCCCGACGTTCCAATTTTTTGATGTAACGCATCAGTTCGGTTTCCGATTTGTAGCTATTGAACACGGATTGAGTGAGAAACCGGCTTTTGCGCTCAAAAGCGGGGTCAAAACCGGTCGATTTAACTTCCGCACAGCTTCCGTTGTCAATACCAAAAACAGAAAGAATATCACGTATTTCGCTGCATACGGTTACTTCATCGAAACTTATGCGGACATGCCGCGAATCGGGATAAAAGAAATTGAGCTGTTTTTCCGTCGCCGCTTTTCTAATCGGTTCAACCGAATCGACTTCCACTTCGATTGTGTCGAAAAAGTTGCCGGCAGTCAGTTTATATCCCGCCTGTTTCAGATTGTGCGCTGTTCTACAGGCATATTCATGCACGTTCAGAGCAATCTGCCTGATGCCTTCCTCTCCGTGATAAACGGCATACATGCCTGCCATCGTTGCAAGCAAAGCCTGTGCCGTACAGATGTTTGAGGTTGCTTTTTCGCGTTTGATATGCTGTTCCCGCGTCTGGAGAGCCATACGCAAAGCCGTTTTCCCGTGCCTGTCCACGGACACGCCGATTATCCTGCCCGGCATACTTCTCTTAAAAGCGTCTTTTGTAGCCATATACCCTGCCGAAGGACCTCCGAAACCCAACGGAATGCCGAACCGCTGCGCGCTTCCCACAACAATATCTGCCCCCCATTCGCCGGGAGGCGTCAGTAATGCGAGCGACAAAATGTCGGCAGCGACCGTTACAAGTATCTCTTTTTCGTGCGCTTTCGAGCAAAAGCCCCGATAATCGCAAATTTCGCCGGTGGCTCCGGGATACTGAACCACAGCCCCGAAGACTTTGTCGTGACATTCATATTCGTCGAATTTACCCGTTTCAACTTCAATTCCCAGCGGAGCCGCTCTGGTAATTATCACGTCTTTCGTCTGCGGGAAAATATTTTCATCGATAAACACCACATTTTTACCCTCTTTCACTGCCGCTCTCGACCTCAAACCGTACATCATCCGCATTGCTTCGGCGGCAGCAGTCGATTCGTCAAGCAGCGAACAGTTGGCTATTTCCATGCCTGTCAAGCCGATTATCATTGTCTGAAAGTTGATTAACGCTTCCAAACGTCCCTGCGATATTTCGGTTTGATAAGGGGTATATGATGTGTACCAGCCCGGATTTTCGAAGATATTGCGCAGGATAACCGCCGGAGTAGCAGTGCGATAAAATCCCATCCCGATGAAAGAACGGTAGATTTTATTTTTTGAAGCAATGGCTTTTATCTTCTCCAAATAAGCGTTTTCGCTCAAAGGCGCATCCAGATTCAGGGATTTATCGAGACGGATATCGGAAGGGATAATTTTTCCGATTAATTCCTCTGCCGATTTCACGCCCACAGCGCTCAACATTTCGTTTATTTCCTCTTTCCGAGGTCCATTATGACGGTCTATAAATTGATACATATTCAATTGCATTTTTTTTATCTATTACAAATATATACGATAATTTGTTTATACAAAAATAAAAACACCAACAATCCGTTTTACCGGAATCATTAGTGTCTTTTTTGTACCCCGAGTGGGACTTGAACCCACACGAACATTTCTGCTCACAGGATTTTAAGTCCTGCGTGTCTACCAATTCCACCATCAGGGCGGGGCGGTTTTGCGACTGCAAAGTTAAGCTAAATTTTAATTTCGGCAATATTTTTTTATTATTTTTTTGATAGAGACCGTTGTGAAAGCACGCAGATGATGCGGATTATAAGGATTCACGCAGATAAATAAAATAGCCGATTACAATAAACAACATATTATCAAGTGAATGGCAATCTGCGTAAATCCTCAAAATCCGCGTTATCTGCGTGCTTTCAATATACATTATGTGCAATAAGAGTTTATAAGGCTTTCTTTAAAAGAGATACGGAAGTTGTGCAAACCGCTGGCGACCGGCATAACCTTATCGTCGAAACCGTATTTATGACATCTGAAACGCTCCCTGAGAATACGACAGCGTTTGACACCGCCGGTCGTCGGCACTCCACCGACATTGTCGAAAGTCTCCCGCCGGTTGTCGGGACGTCGCCGACAACCGGCGGAAAACTGTTTGTGACATGTCCGGGAACCTGTCCGCACGATTTTGAGCATCGGCGCATTAATCCCGAAGCGCTTAATGCACAAAAACAGAACCACACAGAGGGTATAATCATCCCCCTGTGTGGCTGCTTTTTTTT
>JAISSE010000292.1 GCA_031273285.1 Prevotellaceae bacterium | reverse complement strand
TATATTCCTTTGCCTTTGGAATATGCCTGCGAAAGCAGTTCCGTCATGCCATATTCCGAAAAAACCCTGTCCACGCCGAATCCCGAACAAATTATCTCATGCAGTTCATCTCGCGTTATTTCCTCCCGACGACCTTTCATTCCGCCGGTTTCCATAACCATCAGTTCGGGGAAGTCGATATTGAATTTCTCCAGAAAGTCCAGCAATGCGAAACTTACGCCGAACAGCAATGTCGGGACTTTGTTGTTCTTCAGAATCTGCAAAGTATCAAACAGTTCATCATGGTTGTTCAGAAAAAATCCCGATAACGAATTACCCGAATCTTCCATTAATCCCCGAACCATAGCGATAAGCGACGAGCCTTGACGTTCGAGATACGAAGGCAGCAAAGCCGGAACGGCATATCCCGAAATATCTCCGAAAAAATAGCGAAATCCGGCAGTATAGCTTAATTTGTAGATACTTGCATCGGCAACAAAATGCCTGCTGACCTCTGTTCCGGTCGTTCCGCTGCTCGTGAATACTGTTTCCGGCTCACGATTTGAGGAATACACTTTTCCGGTTTTGAAAAACCGTATGGGAAGAAAAGGAATATCCGCGGCAGATGAGACTTTTACACCCAAAAGTTCGACATACCGGCGAAAAATATCGCAATTGTCGAACTGATATTTGAAATAATCGAGAACGAGGCTGTCATCAATACGGACATTGGGATTTATGATGTTGTCAATCGTCATGGTTACAGTGTTTTAAAAGTTGAAATATGCACGGTAACACCCACAGCCACACATGCCAGCAGGATTTTAATCCACAAGGCATCGGCAAACAAAGCGATTGAAACCGCGATTGTTGTCCATAAAAGCGAGAGTACATATATTTTTATTGATTTTCGGATACCTTGCTTTTGCCGATATTCAACGATATATCTGCCGAGATAACGGTTGTTCAGCAATTTTTCCAGCAATTTTTCCGAACTTCGGGCATAACATGCTGCCGTCAATAACAGAAATGGCGTAGTGGGCAGCAGCGGAAGAAATATTCCGAAAATGCCGAGTATGAGAAATATACTGCCGCATGTAATCAGAAATATTTTTTTCAGTTTTGACATGTCGAATTTATTGCGTTCAGGGTAATTTTCATCTTAAAATTGTAGTGCTGTAGAAATATGGATTCTATATTATCCTGATTATATGTGTAAACGACATCCAGAAGCACTTTCCCCCTGCCTCTGTATTCCGCCCTGCTTATCCGGTTTTGAGCGTCAAACGAATAATGCGCCGACTTTTTTTTCGGTAATTTTACGGAACAGCTGCCGTTTTCGCAATGTTTGTCCTGTACAGCGAGATACAGTCCCGAAACAAGCGCGAAGTCCTTTTGAAACAGTCCGAGAATAGTCCGTTTCTTCAATTTTTTCGTTACATACAGTATATTATAGTCATCTTTAGTGATATACATGTCCATCAATTTCGGACCGGCAACTGTGGTAAACAGTATTCTGCATGTGTTTTTTATCTGTTCATCCTTCTTAATCACCATTATACCCGATATCGTATGCCCCCTGACTTCCACAACGGCGTTGAAAAAAGTTTCGTCGGGCAATTCCGGCAAACAGTATGCCGCCGAATTTGAGCCGCCGACTATCAAATACGTGCTAATCAACAATAAAAGCCTCATCGGAAATTGTGTTATTTGTCCTGATATTTTCGAAATTCATCACCGTTTCGTCGCCCGAAGTCTCTTTCATTGTCATTCTTTCCATCATGAAAGTTTCCTTGCCGATATATAAATCCAGCTCTTTATAGTACTGTTTCAGCTCTTTGGATTTGGGAACGAGCCGAATCAGATACGAATCTTCGTTTTCCATGACAGTCGAGCTAAAATCCCCGGAATCAAAGATTTTACCGTTTATTGCATGCATGGTGATTCGGCTTATTTGCTCAAAAAGTTTGCTGTTTTTCACTGCTATCGACGAAGCTGCACGTTCTCCGTCCTTTATGGTAATTTTTCCGTCGTGCATTGAGAATATGAATGCGTGGGGTTTGAAATATTCGATTTTCAACCGGTTATCGCTTTTGAATATCATCCGTCCGGTTGAACGCAGTTTATTTGTGAGAAGAACAATTGCTTTTTCCTGCGAAAAATCCGCTTCGAGGGTTTTTATTTTTTCGGCAACGCTTTTATATTGCTGTATAAATATTTTCCCGTCTTTGACGGCGGTAAAGTCTTTGGCTGATGCGTAATAACTCAGGCACAAACAAAACAGTAGAACAATTTTTCTTTCCATGTACCGTCCTAAGATTAAATCATTTCATTCGACGAAGTCGAGCCATCTTCCGAAAATCGTTTTGCTTCTTCCCAGATTTCGTTCATTTCGTCCAAAGTCATTGATTTCAACGACCGTCCCTGACGGATAGTTTTGTTTTCCAGATATGTAAAGCGATTGATAAACTTGCGGTTTGTACGTTCCAAAGCCGTGTCGGGATTAATTCCGTAAAGTCGGGCGGCATTAATCAGGGAAAAGAACAAATCGCCAAATTCGGCTTCCGTTTTATCCTTGTCCATGTTGTTGATTTCGTGCATCAATTCCTGTTTTTCTTCCTCCAATTTATCCCACACCTGTTCTTTCTGTTCCCAGTCGAAACCTGCGGCAGCGGCTTTTTCCTGTATTCTGCCGGCTTTAACAAGTGCGGGGAGCGAAACGGGAACTCCGGAAAGAACGGTTTTATTTCCGTCTTTTTCCTTGATTTTCAACTGTTCCCAGTTTCTCACCACATCTCCTACCCTGTCGGCTTTTACTTCGCCGAAAACATGCGGATGCCGGTATATTAGCTTATCGCAAAGGGCATTGATAACATCCGACATATCGAATTTATCCTGTTCGCCGGCGATTTTCGCATAAAAAACCACATGAAGGAACAAATCGCCGAGTTCTTTCTTTATATCGTTGAAATCGCCGCGGATAACGGCATCGGAAAGTTCGTATGTCTCTTCAATGGAGAGGGTTCGCAGCGAATCCATAGTCTGTTCCCTGTCCCACGGACATTTTTCGCGCAATTCGTCCAGAATATCCAGCAGCCTTTCGAACGGCGGCAGATGTTTTTTGTTGCTCATTACTGTTTATTTTGTTTTACCCAGGAATCTTTAAGCGTAACCGTGCGGTTAAATATCGGTTTTTCGGGAGTGGAAGCGTAATCGGGATAAAAATATCCCACACGTTCAAACTGTATGTTTCCCTTTGCGTCCTTCAACGAAGTTTCGGCAAAAGCGGTTACCGTAATCAGGGATTCGGGATTCAGAAAATCCGTATATGACTTGTCTTCGGGAATATCGTCCATGTGGCTTTCGGTAAACAATCTGTCGTACAGACGTACTTCCACCGGCAGGGCGTCGTTGCGATTCACCCAGTGTATCGTTCCCTTCACCTGTTTCAGGCTGTTGCTGCCGCTTTTCGTTTCGGGGTCATAAGTACATCTAAGTTCCACGATTTCACCCTCGTCATTCTTTATAACCTCCTCGCATTTTATGATATATGCGTATTTCAGACGGACTTCGGAACCGGGCGCCAGACGAAAATATTTTTTCGGCGGAACTTCCATAAAATCGTTTTTTTCGATATACAGTTCCCGTCCGAATGTTATTTCACGTGTTCCGGCATCAGGATTTTCGGGATTATTGACTGCGTTCAGAATTTCGGTTTGCGATTCGAAATAATTGATAATCACCACTTTCAACGGGTCGAGTACTACAAATCTGCGTTCGGCGCGTTTGTTCAAATCTTCACGCACACAATTTTCCAGCAGCGAAAGTTCTATCATGTTCTGGCGTTTCGCAACACCCACCCGTTCAGCGAAATTGCGGATGCTTTCGGGAGTGAAACCGCGACGGCGCAAACCGCAGATGGTCGGCATTCTGGGGTCATCCCAGCCCGAAACAATCTTGTTTTTAACCAATTCCAGCAATTTGCGCTTGCTCATCACCGTATAGGTCAGGTTCAGTCGGGCAAATTCGTATTGCCGCGAAGAGAATATTTCGAGTTTTTCGATAAACCAGTCATACAGGGGGCGATGTATATCAAACTCCAAAGTGCAGATAGAGTGTGTGATATGTTCGTAAGAATCCGATTGTCCGTGCGCATAGTCATACATCGGATATATGCACCACTTGTCGCCCGTGCGGTGGTGGTTTGCGTGTATGATTCTGTACATAATCGGGTCGCGCATCATCATGTTCGGATGCGCCATATCGATTTTGGCACGCAAAACCTTCTCCCCGTCCTTGAATTGTCCGGCACGCATACGGGCAAATAAATCAAGATTTTCGTCCACCGAACGGTCGCGGTAGGGACTGTTGACGCCTGATTGGGTGATTGTGCCTCTGCCGATGCGTATTTCTTCCTGATTCTGGTCGTCGATATAAGCAAGTCCCTTGCGTATAAGGTCCTGCGCCCATATATAAAGCTGTTCGAAATAATCGGATGCATAATATTCGGCAACCCATTCGAACCCCAGCCATTTAATATCATCCTTTATGGAATCCACATACTCAACATCTTCCTTGACGGGATTGGTATCGTCAAACCGCAGATTGGTTTTTCCGCCGTATTTCAGAGCAAGTCCGAAATTCAGACAAATGGATTTTGCATGTCCGATATGCAGATACCCGTTCGGCTCCGGTGGAAAGCGCGTTAAAATCGAATTATATTTACCCGCATTCAGGTCATTCTCAATTATCTCCTCGATAAAGTTCAATGTTTTAGTTTCTTCCGACATCTTATTTTAATTCATTCTCTATCACAACATTATTCAGCCGCTTTTTTTGCAAAAATCCTTTGCAGAAGACGGTATGACGCCGCAAAAGTACAAAATTAATTTTTCCTCGAAAAGATTTTTTCAAAAAGACCGGTGATGCAGGACTTTACGGGATTTACGACGCAGGACAAGCCGAAACCAAAAAAGAAGAATATTCTGCCGAAAATCACATCAGTTTCGGGAATAAGATCCTGGCAAAGTTTGGAGCACTGTCAGGGTTTGCAGGGTCGGCGGCAGGAAAACCCCGGCAGGGTTAAACAAAGTTTCACATTATGATTCGAATATCATTAATTTATCCGGAGCCTGACGATTATCGAATAAAGATAAAACTATTATTCGATTTGCTATGATTTGATAATACAAACTGATTTGTTTAGATATAACACAACGCCTTACAGCTTTATTCCGTTCATATGCAGGGTATATAAACGGCAGTTTAATAATGACGGACAATTTTTTCTCCAACAGTTGTGAAAACCGTATAATTTCACGGGAGTTCCAGTTATTTTCCAAATAGTTATACACTGTATCCAGCTCATTTCGGGCATGTGCCGTCCACTCGATTATATAAGCCATTTTTCGTACCGTTTTTTCACTTCCGCATGGGCAATTGTTCTACCGGCTTTTACATCTGCCAAACCTTTTTCAATTGATTCTTTTTCCGCATCGGAGATCGTATTCCACCAATCTTCCTGTGTGCTTTGATTTTTGATAATCTCCAGTACATTTAATGTAGCATCATCATCATCAAGTTCTGTTATCCACCGTATTAAGTTTAATTTTTGAGATATAGCATTCATTTAATTTTTATTTTAGGAAACAAAGATACTCAATTTTTTAATTATCCAATTTTTTTAATTAAAAATCCTTGCCAATCCGCAATAACAGCAATCGCCACGCAATCACGCCGCGACATGTAGAGACGTGGCGCGCCACGTCTCCGCGGCGGTCGCAACGAACTGTAACCGGAAGAAAGCCGTCGACAAAATCTCGAACCGCGAAACACGAACGGGTTTATGTTACGAAACTTTTTTACCCAAAGTAGGATTGTGATTGATATAGTCTTTTTCTACCTTGCCGTCTCTGAGCCGGATAATCCTGCGGGCATACAGTGCAATTTCCTCTTCATGAGTAACAACGATTATCGTGTTTCCTTTTGCATAAATCGCCTCAAAAAGATGCATAATATCTATTGACGTCTTGGAATCAAGGTTCCCGGTAGGTTCGTCAGCCAATATTATGGACGGATTGTTGACCAAAGCTCGTGCGATAGATACACGTTGCCGCTGTCCTCCGGATAATTCGTTGGGTTTGTGGTCTTTTCGGTTGTCCAAATCCACATTTATCAACGCCTGCAAACCGCGCTCCATCCTGTCGTGTTTCTGTATTCCGGCGTAAATCAGCGGCAAACAAACATTTTCCAGAGATGAATAGCGTGGAAGCAGATTAAATGTCTGAAATACGAATCCGATTTCCTTATTTCGCACTTCTGCCAGGGCATTGTCTTCCATTTTACTGACATCTATCTGGTTAAGGATATATTTTCCTCCCGTGGGAGTATCCAGACACCCCAGCATATTCATTAATGTCGATTTTCCCGAACCCGAAGGTCCCATAATGGCTACATATTCATTATGTTTTATTGATAACGAAACGCCATCCAAAGCCCGAACTTCCTGATTACCTACCTGGTAAATTTTAGTAATGTCCTCAATCTTAATAATATCCATCATAATGCGCTATTAGATTTAATGACGTAAAAGTAATATTTTTTTTTGATATGAAGCAAAAAAAATTTGGGAACCATATTTTCGGAACTTCCGACGCGGCGCTAAAATCCGTGTTTGCCTGTTCAATCCGTGTCATACGTGCGCTTGATTTCGAGCGATAATTTCGTTTTTCGGAAAATAATTTCGTTTTTCAAGATATTTTCTTTATCTTTGTCCCGTTAAATTATATGAACAGTGAGAATAATAACGTATAAACGAATATCGGATTTCAGTGAAAATCATCCTGATGCGGAATCGGCGCTAAACGAGTGGTATGCAAAAACAGAAAAAAGCGAATGGAACTGTTTCGCAGATATGAGGCAGAGATTCAACAGTGTCGATTCGATAGGGAATAAAAGATATATATTTAATATTAAGGGCAATACATACCGATTAATTGCTTTGATATTACTCACTCCGAAAATCGTTTATATTCGTTTTATAGGAACTCATTTGGAATACAGTAAAGGGAACTCCTAAAAACTCGATTTTTCAAGGCAGACAAGATTTTTAAACCGGAGTTTACTAATTGTAAATGAGGATTTAAAAATTGAAGTCGAACGCCGAAAAAGCAGTTTTTAGG
>JAISSE010000283.1 GCA_031273285.1 Prevotellaceae bacterium | reverse complement strand
TCTTCGAGTTCCGAAGAGTCGCTGATTTTGACTTTAATCATCCAACCTGCCCCATAAGGGTCGGTATTTACAACCGATTCCTGCTTGTCGGTATCTGCGCTGACCTCATTCACAGCCTCGTTTATCTCAACTATTTCTCCCGAAACAGGCATGAAAGCATCGGCAACCGTTTTCACGGCTTCGATAGCGCCGAATATTTTGCCTTTAGCAAGCGTTTCGCCTTCGATATCAGGCTGAATATCGACGAAAACAATTTCACCTAACTGGCTTTGTGCATAATCGGTGATTCCGACAGTAGCAATATCGCCGTCCAATTTTACCCATTCGTGTTCTGTAGAATACTTTAAATCAGTAGGAACATTCATGTTTTTTATCTTTATTTATTATACAATTAAATTCATTTACCAGTTTTTTTCCGGTTGATTTTTGGCTGCTTTTGCAGCATTTAATTTCCCGACTTTTTCCCGCGTCTTTTTTTCATTTGCTTCGACAGCGTTTAAGATATAATTAGCTTCTTCTTTCGACATTTCGGGCTGTTGTTTTTGCGATTGATTTTTAGAATCGCCGGATTTATCCTTGTTGTCTTTGCTGTCCTGATTCTCCTTGTTGTCTTTGTTATCCTGATTATCTTTATTCTGCTCCTGTTGCTGCAATTTTTTCTTTGCATAAGCCAAATTTGATTTAGCTTCCATATCCGAAGGATTTTTGCGCAAAGTCTCTTTATATGCCTCTATGGCTTTTTCGTATTCTTCTTTTTTGAGATACGCATTCCCGATATTGTAATTCGTATTTTCATCTTTCGACAGTTTGTCATAAACGTCTATTGCCTCGTCGAATTTGTCCTGCTTGAACAGGCTGTTTCCAAGATTGAAACGGGCGACAAGCGACCTCGGATTTTCGTCCAGAGCATCTTTATACAAAATTTCCGCCGATTCATAAGCCGAGTCGATATAGTTTTTATTGCCTTCTCTGATAAATTTTTTGACGGTTCTGCTGTCTTTCTGTTGAGCATAAAGATTGACATTCAATGCCGTAAAGCAACACGATAAACAAAATACCCATATCAATATTTTCATAACCTGTTATCTTATAATGTTAAACATTCTTCCCCATCTGATATTCATGGGAAAACCTTTATCCTTATCCGATGAAAACCATATAAATGAAGGTTTGCCGACAATATGGTCTTCAGGAACAAATCCCCACGCGCGCGAGTCATAAGAACCGTGTCTGTTGTCGCCCATCATAAAATAGTAGTCCATCCCAAACGTGTATGTCGAAGTCTGCACGCCGTTTATATAAATTTTCCCGTCTTTCACTTCCAGCGAATTTCTTTCATAAGCCTGTATAATACGTTGATACAGACATATATTTGCCGTATCAATACTGACCGTAACCCCTTCCTTCGGAATCCACAGAGGTCCGTAATTATCTATTGTCCACGGATAATCCGAAGAAAACGGAAAACAGCTGTCATCGGATGCATTTCTGATTTCGTTTTTTGTTATGGAAGCGACTGCCGATGAGGACTTCAGCGTTTCGTAAGCCTTTTGTGTCAAAACCAGATTGGAATATCCCTGAACGCTCTGATTTTTCCCTGCACTTCTGAGGTCTTCCTGCGATAATCCCAATACTGACAGAGATTTATCGCTCAACTGCTCTTTCAGAACAACGGTGTATGAATATTCCTGTCCGGGGAAATCTTTTGCAGGTTCCCCGTTTATAAACAACTGACCGTGTTTTATTTCCAGTGAATCTCCCGGCAGAGCAACACAGCGCTTGACATAATTGTCCTTTTTGTCCACCGGACGAACTATCAGTTCATAACGGTTACGTTTAAGCCATTCGTCGAAGTTTTTCGCGCCGATACTTCTTTTAGCCTGATGATAATCAATAATATCCGGATGGTCTTTTACTATCGTGTCGCCGTTCGGAAAGTTGAACACCACCACATCGTTTCGTTTTACTTTCCCCAGACCGGCAAGCCGTTTATACGGCAATTTTATCAGTTCCGAATATGAATTCATTGTTTTGCCGAACAGAGCAACCTGATTGTGTATCAACGGGAACGACAGCGGCGTATTCGGTACTTTAGGTCCGTATGCTACCTTGCTGACAAACAGATAGTCGCCCACCAGCAACGATTTTTCCATCGACGATGTCGGGATAACGTATGCTTCCAGAAAGAAAGTGCGCACAATGGTTGCCACAATAAGGGCAAATATCAGGGCATCAAGCCATTCAAGCCAGACATTACGCTTCTCTCCCTCTTTGTAACGTTTTTTCCAAAAAGCCCATTTGACCCGTTTTGTGAAATACAAATCAAAGATTACAATAAGACCAACCAGCCATACGGGACTTCGTAACCAGATGATAAACAGGATATATAAAACAGAAGCTATCCCATATTTTATTTTCGTTCTCTTCGTCGCATTCCGAAAAGCGTCTATCGGTTTTTGTTTTGACATACACATTTAATTTTCGGCAAAGATACATCTTTTATTTGAATCATTGCAAAAATGAGGATAAATTCCCGACCATAACAAAAAAATCCATTCTTTTTCGGTCTGTATTTTAACTATTTACTCGATATTTTTCGTTTCCCGTTTTGAAATAGTCAACTATCTGATTCATTGCCGCTACTGCTGCGTTGATATTCGCTTCTTCCGTTTCCGCGCCCATTTTTTTGGGAGTAGAGAAATATCTGGAGCCAAATTCCTTCATCTTTTCATGACAGTCGGGCATCACATCCGTACCGTATTTGATGGAGGGATGCTTCCTCATTGCATCCAGTAAGTCCATCTCGTTAATAACCTCTTTGCGAGCGGTATTAATCAGCATGGCATGTTCTTTCAAACCGTCCAGAATATCTTTGTTTATTGATTTGACGGTAGATGGAATCGCCGGAATATTGATGGAGACAATATCATTGCCCGAATACAGCTCGCTGACCGATTTCACGGGCGTTACACCGTCTTTTTCAAGAACATCATCACTGATAAAAGGGTCAAATGCGGAAACTTTCATCCCGAACCCTCCGGCTAAAGCCGCAACAAGTCTGCCGACATTTCCGTAAGCATGGATTCCAAGTTTTTTGCCTCTCAATTCGCTTCCCGTGCCGGACGAAAATGTATTGCGGGCAAGGTAGAGCATCAAAGCCAGCGAAAGTTCGGCTACGGCGTTTGAGTTTTGACCCGGAGTATTCATGACAACAATATTTCTATCGCTGCATGCCTGTAAATCAACATTGTCGTATCCTGCCCCGGCACGCACGACTATCTTCAGGTTCGAGGCGGCATTGACCACATTCGCTGTTACCTTGTCGGAACGGACAATCAGCGCATCTGCCTGTTCAACAGCTTTTTCCAAATCAGACTGTTCTTTGTATTTTTCGAAAATAATCAATTCGTGTTCCGCCCCGGCTATTTCTTTCAGTTGATTGACCGCAACCGGAGAAAACGGTTTTTGAGTTGCTAATAATATTTTCATTAATAATATTTTATAAAATTATTGTTCGTATTCGTATCCGTCATTATATTATTTGTTATAAATCGGTACAAAGATAAATGTTTTTTTTCAAATCGAAATAAACTCACAAATTGCGGTCGAATATTTTTGAGAAACCGGACGGGTTTTCGG
>JAISSE010000254.1 GCA_031273285.1 Prevotellaceae bacterium | reverse complement strand
ACCGCTGTTGTGCGACCCCGAAGGGGTCGAATTAAAACACAACACCTGTTTTCTATAAACATGCGATGCCTTCGGCATCATGACGCGAAAAGTATGTATCATGTCTGGTATAATATTGTATACTAACACAATAAAAATTATAAACAGATGAAAAAGCGGTTTGTTAAAAATTATGATTATCTTTGAACCGAAATTGACTACGTCGAACTTACGTTTCGTAATTCGTAATTTGTAATTGAAAAAAAGAAGACATGAAAATACAAAAGAATGACAACAAATTGACTGTTCCGGATATCGTTACGATTCCGTATATCGAAGGGGACGGCGTGGGGGCTGAAATCATGCCTGTTACTCAGGCTGTGGTGAACGCGGCTGTCGGCATGGCTTACGGACAAAAACGGGCGATAGAATGGAAGGAAGTTTTTGCCGGCGAAAAAGCATTCAAAATCACCGGCAACTATTTGCCCGACGAAACTTTGAACGCTTTTCGCGAATATATTGCGGGCATCAAGGGACCGCTGACAACTCCCGTCGGCGGCGGAATACGTTCGCTGAACGTGGCACTGCGACAGGCGCTGGATTTGTACGTCTGTCTCCGTCCCGTCCGCTGGTTCAGAGGCATTGTTTCGCCCGTCAGGGAACCGCAAAAGGTGAACATGACGGTTTTTCGTGAAAATACGGAAGATATTTACGCCGGTATCGAATGGCGGCAGGGAACGCCCGAAGCCGCAAAATTCCTCCGGTTCCTGACGGAAGAAATGGGCGTGTCGCAGATACGCTTTCCCGAAACGTCGTCGTTCGGCGTCAAGCCCGTTTCGCGCGAAGGCACCGAACGTCTGGTGCGCGCGGCAATAGAGTATGCGCTTGCACACGGGCTGCCGGATGTTACTCTGGTACACAAGGGCAATATCATGAAATTCACCGAAGGCGGCTTCAAACTGTGGGGCTATGCCTTAGCCGAACGCGAGTTTCCCGACAGGACGTTTACATGGCTTCAGTACGAAAAAATCGGAAGGGAACGGGGCGCGGAGGAAGCGTCGAAGGCTTTGAACGAAGCCGTATCGGCAGGGCGGGTCGTCGTAAAGGATGTCATTGCCGACGCCTTTTTGCAGAACACCCTCCTGACGCCCGAAAACTATTCGGTCATAGCGACGCTGAATCTTAACGGCGATTATATTTCCGACCAGCTGGCGGCGATAGTCGGAGGCATAGGCATCGCTCCCGGCGCCAACATAAACTGTTCCGACGGTCATGCCGTTTTTGAGGCGACACACGGGACGGCGCCCGACATTGCGGGCAAAGACACTGCAAATCCCTCGTCGTTACTGCTGTCGTCGGTCATGATGCTGGAATATATCGGATGGAACGAGGCAGCCGCTCTGATTACGTCGGCAATGGAACAGGCTTTTGTCGCCGGCTGCGCCACGCGGGATTTAGCCCGTTTCATGCCGAACGGAAAACCGGTCGGCACCGTCCGGTTCGGCGAGGTTATTATTGATAATATATATTTAAAGTAAAAAAATCGTTATGAATATGAAAAAGGAATATCTCATCTACAAGCTGTCGGAAACGGTGAAAACGACATGCAGGATTGACAATGATCTTTTCCCGAAGTACAATGTCAAGCGCGGTTTGCGGAATGAAGACAGGTCGGGCGTTCTGGTCGGACTGACCCAGATAGGCAATGTGGTCGGATACAGGCGGCTTCCCGAAGGCGGACTGGAAGCGATTCCCGGAAAACTGTATTATCGGGGTTATGATGTGGAAGACATTGTCCGCGCCCTGATAAAAGAAAAACGCTTCGGCTTTGAGGAAGTCGCCTACCTGATGCTGTCGGGCGAGCTTCCCGACAGCGACAGTCTGCAAAGTTTCAGGGAGCTGATAAACGACAATATGCCGCTGGAGCAGAAGACAAAACTGTATATCATCGATCTGGAAGGGCAGAATGTCATGAATATCCTGGCGCGCAGCGTTCTGGAGATGTATAATTTCGACCCCAATCCCGACGACATTTCTCCCGACAATCTCATGCGGCAGTCGATAGACCTGATATCCAAATTTCCCGCCATTATCGCGTATGCGTACAATATCTACCGGCACAGCGTTTACGGGCGCTCGCTGAATATCCGTCATCCCAAAGAAAACCTGTCCATTGCCGAAAATTTTCTGTACATGCTGAAAAGAAGCTATACCGAGCTTGAAGCCCGCACGCTGGATATTCTGCTTGTGCTGCAGGCGGAGCATGGCGGCGGTAACAATTCGACATTTACGGTTCGCGTAACAAGCTCGACGGGAACGGATACCTATTCGGCGATTGCCGCGGGAATAGGCTCGCTGAAGGGTCCGCTGCACGGCGGCGCGAATATTCAGGCGGCAAACATGTTTCTTTATCTGAAGGAAAATATTGCCGACTGGACTGATATCGACGAAATAGACACGTATCTCATGCAGATACTGAGGAAGGAAATTTACGACAAGTCGGGACTGATTTACGGCATCGGACATGCGGTATATACTATCTCCGACCCGCGCGCCGTCCTGCTGAAAGAGCTTGCTCGCGACCTTGCAAAAGAGAAACAGTGCGAAAAAGAGTTTGCCTTTCTCGAACTTCTGGAAGAGAGGGCTATCGTTTGTTTCAAGAAATTCAAGGGAGTGTCGAAACAGGTATCGTCGAACGTCGATTTTTATTCCGGTTTCGTATACGGGATGATTGGTCTGCCGCAAATTATCTACACTCCGCTGTTTGCGATGGCGCGTATAGTGGGATGGACCGCTCACCGTATCGAAGAACTGAACTTCAAAAGCAAACGCATCATCCGCCCCGCTTACAGAAATATCCTCGACGAACAGGAATATATGCCGATTAACGAACGATGAACTATGAACGATAAACGATGAACTATAAACGATAAACGATAAACGATGAACTATGAACGATGATGTCCCCGCCTTGTCGTCATTGCGATACCTATATTGCAGGCAACAAATAAAGCATAATGACGGGATGCTGAATTCCTGACGATTGCGCGATTTCCGTCATCAGCAGTAGTTTATAGTTCATAGTTCTCAGTTCACAGTTTTTCGTCGTTTTTTTTGCGGAAACAAAAAATATTATTAATTTTGCAACATGATTTTAAAATTTTGAAACAACTGGAATGTTAAAACAGAATCTACAACAAAAGCTGCTTCAGAAGATTTCGCCTGTGCAGATTCAGACAATGAAGCTGCTGGAACTTCCGCTGATTCAGTTGGAACAGAGAATCAAGAAAGAGCTGGAAGAAAATCCGATACTGGAAGAGGAAGACACGAATCTCGAAGAGCAAACGGATGAGACCGCCGACAGCACGGAAGAGGAATTCACTTTGGAAGATTATATGGATGAAGACATTCCGAATTACAAAACCTCAATGAACAATAATTCAAAAGACGAGTCGAAGGAGTATTCGACAATCAGTAATTCGGTGGGTTTGCAACAGTTACTGGAAGAACAGCTTGCATTTCAATATCTCGATAATCGGAAGCATACTTTGGGGCTGTTCATAATCGGAAGTATCGACAGCGACGGGTATCTCAGGCGCGACCTTCCGGCGATTGCGGACGATCTCGCTTTCAAAATGGGAATGGAAGCCACTGCAAAAGAACTGGAGGAGATATTGAAAATCATCCAGACGTTTGACCCGCCGGGCGTAGGGGCGCGAACGCTGAAGGAATGCCTGCTGATACAGTTGAGAAACAAGGAGCAGACCAAGGAAGTCAAAGATGCCGAATTTATTCTGGCAGACTGTTTCGAGGAGTTTTCGAAAAAACATTATCCCAAAATCATTCTGAAACTCAATATTGACGAGGATACGCTCAAAAATGCCGTGCACGAAATCCTGAAACTGAACCCCAAACCGGGAACGGGTTCCGAAAATATCTACACGGAGCAGGCGCAGCTGATTATCCCCGATTTTATTCTCGAATTTAAAAACGGCGAACCGGAACTTAGTCTCAATTCGTACAATATACCCGAACTGCGAATCAACAGGGACTATTCGGAAATCGTGGACAACTACTCGCACAAAAGCAGCCTAACCCAGGAAGACAGGGAGACGATTAATTTCGTGAAACAGAAAATCGAGTCGGCAAGATGGTTTATCGACTCGATAAAACAGCGTCAGCAGACTCTGCTTAGCACGATGAATGCCATTATCGCCTTCCAGACCGAATATTTCAAAACCGGAGACGACAGCAATCTTCGTCCCATGATTCTGAAAGATATTGCGGACATGACGGATATGGACGTTTCGACGGTATCGAGAGTGGTGAACAGCAAATACGTGCAGTGCGACTGGGGGATTTTTGCGCTGAAATTTTTCTTTTCGGAAGGGATACAGTCCGACACGGGTGAAGTATCGACAAGAGAGGTGAAAAACATCATTCTCAAATGTATCGAAAAAGAGGACAAACAGTCGCCCCTGACCGATGAGGAATTGCGGGACATACTGAAAAACAAGGGCTATCCGATAGCCCGCCGTACCATTGCGAAATACAGGGAGAAGATGAATATCCCCGTCGCAAGACTCCGGCGGGAGATATAGGGCTGAATTTCATATTATCCCCGCAAACATTTTGAACGTTTAACTTTTTGATTGTTTATATATGAAAACATTGGTGAAAAAATTGTGTGTCGTGTCGATATTGCTGACTGCCGGAAATTTCCTCAACGCCCAGCTTTATCTGGGACCGGGAGGCGGACTGGATTACGGCGGACTGGGCGGGAAAATCGAATATCTGCCCGTAAAATATTTGGGAGTGTCGGGCGGATTCGGGTATAACTTTCTGTATGTGGGCTGGAACGTGGGAGTAAACGGCAAGATACGCACGGGCGACAGAGTGCAGCTAAGTCCGACCGTTCTGTACGGATACAACGGCGTATTCTCCGGCGAAGGCAACTATCCGTCCATGGTTTCGTACGGAGTGTCGGCGGGATTTAACATCGACATTGCGGCGAGAAAGGCGGGAAACAAATGGAGCATAGGATTCTTTTATCCGTTCCGTACCTCCGAATTTTTGGATTATTGCGACACAATACGGAGAGACTCCTCAATGGGAATATTCGTATTATTGCCGATAACCATAAGCGTAGGATATAATTTTCGCCTGTAGGAAGCCGCAAAGCGCTCCGCCGGCACAAACGGTAAACATGAGTAATAATGAAAAAGACATTTAAAATCGGACTGCTTCCAAAGGTGGCGGCAGCCATTGCCCTGGGGCTTGTTTCGGGGACTTTTGCCGCCGAATGGGTCGTGAAAATCTTCATAACCTTCAACGGTCTGTTTTCGGGCTTTCTGGGTTTCTGCATTCCTCTCATTGTTGTGGGACTGATAGCTCCGGGGATTGCCGACATGGGCAAACATGCAGGGCGGCTGCTGATTGTTACCGTCGTTCTGGCGTATGTATTCACGCTGTTTTCGGGTTTTCTCTCCTATTTTTCGGGCAGCGCGGTATTTCCATCACTGACGGGAGAGGGCAGTTTGCCGGACGTTGATGTTCGGAATCCCGCGGCAAACGCCGTTGTGCCGTATTTTTCGCTGAAAATCGAACCCGTCTTCGACGTTATGACCGCCCTGCTGCTGGCTTTCGTCATCGGTATCGGCAATGCGTTCGGCAAAGGCACAACGATAAAATCGGCAATGGAAGAGTTTCAGGCGATAATAGCGAAAGTAATCGGGGCGGTTATCATCCCTCTGCTGCCCGTCTTCATATTCGGAATCTTCATCGAGATGAGTTATTCGGGAGCGGCATTCGGGGTTATTGCGATTTTCGGGAAAATCATACTGCTGATTTTCGTACTGCACATACTGCTGCTTCTGATTATGTTCGGCATCGCGGGAGGAATCGCAAAACGGAATCCGTTCAAGCTGCTGTACCGGATGATGCCCGCTTACATGACGGCATTGGGCACGTCATCGTCGGCGGCGACTATTCCCGTTACGCTGAATCAGGTCAAGAAACTCGGCGTGGACGACGACATAGCGGATTTCTGTGTCCCGCTGTGTGCAACGATTCACCTGTCGGGAAGCATGCTGAAAATAGTCGCGACAAGTCTGGCGATATGCATCATGACGGGATTGCCTCACGATGTTCTGCTGTATGCCGGATTTATCTTTACGCTGGGGATAATGATGATAGCGGCGCCCGGAGTGCCGGGTGGCGCTATCATGGCTTCCGTTGCCATACTGCAATCGATACTTCATTTCGACGAAAACGCCGTCGGATTGATGATTGCGCTCTATATTTCCATCGACAGCTTCGGAACAGCCTGCAATGTTACCGGCGACGGAGCTATCGCTACTATCGTGAACAGATATTTTAAACGATGAACTGTGAACTATGAACTATGAACTATGAACTATGTCGGGTGTATTCCAAAACGTCATGCCGCAGGGAAATTATTTTAACACAAAGGGTAAAAAGTGTATCACAGGGGCAAAAAGAAAAATACTTTGCATTCTTTCCGCTCTTTGTGCTCTTTGTGCATTCGTTGTGTCCTTTGTGTTAAAAAAACAATAACTAAAAAAGTTTCGTGGCTTCGTCCTAAGCATTAGGACATCGTCCCTCAGGTTGCAGGATTTCGTCCCACGCCGCGGACATCATCCTGCAAGTTGCAGGGCTTCGTCCCACGTCGCGGACATCATCCTGCAAGTTGCAGGGCTTCGTCCCACGTCGCGGATATCGTCCCGCAAGTTGCAGGGCTTCGTCCCATGCTGCGGATGTCATCCTGCAAGTTGCGTGGACTCGTCCTAAGCATTAGGACGCCGTAAACTATAAACTATGAAGGGTGCATTTGACTGCGTAGAACTTCGTTTCAATTTGTTGCATGCACCAAACTGTGAACTATAAACGATAAAATATTTTCTTTCGGACAATCCTCCTCATTTATTCATCGTTTATACATCATCGTTCATCGTTTATCGTTTATAGTTATTCCGCGTACCATCCGTAGTCTACGTACTTCCAGGTGAAGCGATTTGATTCGTCCACGTCAATCAGCAGAAATCCCTCTTCCGTTCCATAAAAAGCGCCGTTCCACCAGCTTGCGCAAACCGCTCCGCCTGTGATATACTGCACATTTTGCGAAAATATTTCCTCATACAGATGCTGGTGTCCCTGCAAAACGAGTTTGAGGTTATGGTCTTTGAAAGCGTCGAGCAGTTCCCTGTAGTTTGCAATCACATCCGTAAAGACATATTTCCCTTCGACTACAGGATAATAGATGGAGTAAACGGGCACATGCGTAACGACAACTATGGGCGACGACAGCGGAACGTGAATCAGCTCCCGCTTCAGCCACGACATTTCGTCCCTGTCCACGACGTAGCCGCCATTGTCGCCGACCATTACAGAATTAAGCACAAAGAAGTGTATGCCCTGCCGTTCGAAAGTATAATAGGAGTTTTTGAAGTGCGACTTGAAAACCTCATCGCCGACGACACAGCCGGATTCCCTGTCGAAAAAACGGTCGTGATTGCCTATTGCCGGATAATACTCCGCACCCGACGCCTCAACCGTCCGTTTAAACACCGTGAACATGCTGTCGGATTGCGCTCTTGAGCCGCCGTGTCCCATTCCGCTGTTATCCACCAGATCGCCTCCGAAAAGGATGAACGAGGCGTCTGTTTTTCCGACATGTTCCAGCGCCTGTTTCAAGCCGTTCAGTCTGTT
>JAISSE010000049.1 GCA_031273285.1 Prevotellaceae bacterium | reverse complement strand
TTTCTCACATCAAATACCGAGCTGACATTTTCCCAGCGTTCGACAGCGCTTTTACGGGTTTGAGTTTCGGTGAATTTTGTCCGAATGACGCTTCTCTTTTCCAGAGGCAGGTTCATGATATTCGCAATGCCGGAGGCGATAAGCTCGCTTTGATTGTATCCTCTCAGTCTTTCCTTTGCGGGATGCAGCGGCACCGGCACAAGCATGCTGATGTCCCCGTAGAGGGACGACTTTTCGAGGCATATGCCAAGTTCTTCGCCCAGACGCAAACCGATGCCGTATTTGCCTTTATACTTCAGTTTGTGTATCATGGGACGGTAATCGCTGCCTTTGCGAAAGTAGAACAGCGAACATCCGCGTTCGATGTTTACCCTTCCCCAAAACAGTTTTTCGATGTCGTTACCCTCTTTTTGCCAAAATTCGGTTCGGGGCATTTTATACAGGCAGGACAGACAGATGTATCTTTCGCCCCGTACAAGCGGCGTTCCGCAAACTTCGCAAAAATCGGGAAAGACCAAACCCAGCAGGCTGCCCCATACTGTTGCCGGCATTGTTTTATTCCTTGAAAATAAACGATACTGTCTGTTTCAGATCCGGATGCAGACTGTTTGCCACGGGACATTCCCGCGCGCAGGTTTCGAGTATTTTCAATTCCTTTTCGGAATATCCGCCGTGAGGAAAAGTAATTTTGATTATCACTTCCCCCACTCTGCGCGGACTCGTACTCATCACTTTGGTTGTTTCGGCAAAAGCGCCGTCGATGTCAAATCCGTGAGTTCGAGCCGCTATTCCCATGATGGTAAGGATGCAGCTGCCCAAAGCCGAAGCCAGCAAATCCGTGGGCGAAAAAAATTCGCCTTTCCCGTGATTGTCGGTCGGAGCATCTGTCGTCAGAGTGTTTCCCGATTGCAGATGAGTGATTTCCGTCCGCAAATTCCCCCGATACCTTGTTTCAAATGTAGCCATGTCAAATATTTTTTTAAATTGTTTTATTTATAAGATAATTATTTCTGTCCGAAGAGCTGCGCGCAATCAGCTCGGCTAAAAAACCCGCGAGAAACAGCTGCGTCCCCAGAATCATCGCCGTCAGGGCAATGTAGAAATACGGGTTGTTTGTAACCAGAATTGCGGATATGCCTCTTGAGAGGCAATATATTTTGTAGATTCCCAGCCAGATCGTCGATGTCAGACCCAGAAAAAACATCAGAGTGCCTACGGTTCCGAAGAAATACATGGGACTTTTCCCGAATTTGGAGATGAACATTATGGAGAGCAAATCCAGGTATCCGTGAATGAAGCGGTTAAGTCCGAATTTTGTCGAGCCGTACTGCCGCGCTCTGTGTTCCACCACTTTTTCTCCGATATTGTAAAATCCCGCCCATTTGGCAATTATGGGGATATACCGGTGCATTTCTCCGTAAACTTCGATGGATTTCACAACATCCTGCCTGTAGGCTTTCAGTCCGCAGTTCATGTCGTGGAGTTTGACTCCGGAGATTCTGCGGGCTGTGGCATTGTATATCTTGGACGGGATATTTTTGGTTAATGTGTTGTCGTACCGTTTCTTTTTCCATCCCGAAACCAAATCGAAGCCGCCTTCCTTTATCATTTTGTACAGTTCGGGAATTTCGTCGGGGCTGTCCTGCAAATCGGCATCCATGGTAATCACAACATCTCCCCGCGCCGCCTGAAAACCGCAGTGAAGCGCGGCGGATTTCCCGTAATTGCGCTGAAAACTTATGCCTCTGATATTGCTGTGCTTCCCGACAAGATTTTCGATAACTTCCCACGACGAATCGCTGCTGCCGTCGTTTATCAGTATGATTTCACAGGAATATCCGTGTTCGGACACAACTCTCTCAATCCATTCAATCAGGTGAGGTATAGATTCTTCCTCGTTGTACAAGGGTATGACTATTGAAATATCCATATCAATCTTTTTTAGTGAATATCGAAGTGATTGCCGCTACTGCCAAACCTAAGAACAAACCCAGAAACAGATATGTCGCGATACATATTGCCGGATTAAGCATCGGATTTTCCGAAATTTCGGGCGCTGCATATCCTCTTGCCCTCATGTTTTCCACAACCGCATCGAACATCTGTCCGAATTCGTCGGGATGAAGCGCCATCTGCACATACGTAAATACGCCCAAAATAATAAAAGTGAATCCCGAAACAAGAACGCCGAAAAGCAGCGACCTGCCGTAACTTATAGCTCCGTCGGAATATTTTTCCCTGTAAAGTATTGTACAGTAAACTATTCCTCCGACATATGCAATCAGAGAGACAAGCGGCGACAATATTCCCAAAAGGGTTAAAACGACAAAGACAAATCCCAAAACAAGCCCGTACCATGAGGCTATTTTCATCATTTTATTATAATTTTCATTCATATCAAATCAAAGATAACCGCACAAACTTACATAAAATTCGGGAAATGCAAACTGTTTTATCATAAAACCGTAAAAATCAGACGCGCCGACATGCAGCAAAAAGCACAAAATTTACATCGCAAAGGCTGATTCCCCTGCGAACTTTGCCATTGAAAAATATCTCTTTCGAGACAGCTCCACTTTCGACACCCCTAAGGCATTGTACAAAAATAAACGGAACATTTATTCACATTCCGTCCCTGACGGAATGTGTTTGTTTTTCCGCTAATGTATCGTTTGCTTGTGGACAAATCCTTCATCCATCATCCTTCATACATCACTAATCTCCCACCCACAGATATTATCACTTCGCCTTTCATCGGTTCCGGCTGTCCGTTCGGGTTTACGACCGAGAGTCCGTTTGGTGTCAGTGTAAATTCGACGGTTTGAGACTCTCCGGCTTTCAGACCGATTCGTTTGAAGCCTTTCAGCGCCCGGACTGGGGTAACGAAATCGCGTTTGTTCGTCAGGTAGAGCTGCACTACCTCGTCGCCGTCCCTGTCGCCGGTGTTGGTTACGGTCGTCTTCACTTTCAGGGACTCTCCCTCCCTGACGACATCCGGTTCGCCGTACTCGAATGTGGTATAGCTTAGTCCGTAGCCAAATGGATATACGGGCGTACCTTTGAAGTAGCGATAGGTACGGTTTGCCATGCTGTAGTCTTCGAAGTCGGGCAGGTCGTCCGCCGTTCGGTAGAATGTTACAGGCAGCCGTCCGGCGGGATTGTAATCGCCGAACAGAACGTCGGCAATGGCTTGTCCGCCTGCCTGACCTCCGTACCATGCGTTCACGATGGCTGGGATGTTTTGCGATTCCCATTCAAGCCCGATTGCGCTTCCGGTCATCAGGACAAAGACAACCGGCTTGCCGGTAGCCTTCAGTTCTTTCAGCAGCTCCTTCTGGACGGCGGGCAGGTCGAGGGACGTGCGGTCGCCGCGTTTGAATCCGTCGATGACCACGCCCATTTCTTCGCCTTCCACTTTCGATGAAATCCCTCCGGCAAAGACAATCACGTCGGCATCTTTCAGCGAAGCGGCTACGTCCCTGGCGCGGGCTTTTTTCAGCGTTCCCATGTCGAACGATATTTCCGCGTTGTCGCCGTACTGTACATACTGAATCTCTATTTTATACTGTTTTCCCTTTTCGGCATTCAGAAGATAATACGAGTCGATATTGCCCGTTTTTTCCCGTTTCACACCGTCGATGTAAAGCTCCGCCCGGTCGTCGGCTTTCAGTTCGAAGCATATCTCTTTCGTTTCGTCGGGCGTAAAGACGGTCGTCCACGACGCCGACATCCGTCGCGCGATGATGCCCTCCGCAATGTCCTGCCCGTCGCCCCACCGATAGTCGATTTTCTTTTCGATGCGCGACAGTCCCGGCTCGCCTTCCCTTTGGGTATTCTGATAGTAGTCGGCTTTGAATCCGGGTTTTCCCCCGCAGGTAAAGAGCGCGTCGTCGTATGCGGATGTGAATACGAAGTCGTCCGTCAGATTCACACCCTTTTCGTAGATTACTTCCACGTCGTCACCAACCTTGGCTTTGATGCCTTCGAGGAGGGTGGTTACTTCGGTCGGGTATCCGTAATAGTTCGCCAGCATAACGCTTTCGCTGTCCGCATTGGGACCCGTTACGGCTATTTTCTTTATCTGCCGTTTGTCCAAAGGCAGCAGGCTGTTCTCGTTTTTGAGCAGCACGATGGATTGCCGCGCCATTTTCAGGGCGTGAGCCTTGTGTTCGGGAGCTTCGAGCACGGAGAGCGGCGTTTCGGCATACGGCACGCGGTCGTCGGGGTCGAACATGCCAAGTCGAAAACGTATCTCGAAC
>JAISSE010000030.1 GCA_031273285.1 Prevotellaceae bacterium | reverse complement strand
TGCACCGTCGGTTCGGCGCACATGCGTCCCGTCCGGACGGATATGCCCATTTTGTCCAGTATTTCGCCCATATCGGCATGATGAGCGCCGCCGGCGAGAAACGAAGCTATGCCCACCCTGTTTGCCGATGTCCCGTATACTGTAACTCCGGGAACGGAAGATATTTTTTCCAGAGCATAATCCGTCAGTTCCCTTTCGTAGGAATGAATTTTGTCCGTACCTATATTTATAAGGTAACTCAGGGCTTCTCCCAGACTTATTGCGCCCACGTAATTGGACGTGCCGGCTTCGAATTTGAGAGGCAAATCCGAATACGTTGTTTTGGCAAAACTTACATTCCTGACCATATCTCCGCCTCCCTGCCACGGCGGAAGCTGTTCCAGCAGACATTCTTTGCCGTACAGCACGCCTATCCCTGTGGAAGCGTATATCTTATGTCCCGAAAACACATAAAAGTCGCAGCCGGAAGCCCTAACGTCGGTTTTGACATGCTGTATCCCCTGAGCGCCGTCGACAAGTACATACACGCCCTTTGCATGAGCTTTCCGGACTATTTCGTCCACAGGATTGACTGTTCCCAGAACGTTTGTCGCCTGAGCGACACACAGTAAACGGGTTCGTTCGGTCAGGAGGCTGTCCAGCACGTCCTGTCGCAGGTCGCCCCTGTCGTCGAACGGAAGAACCTTCAGCACAGCGCCTTTCCGTTCGCACATCAATTGCCACGGCACGATATTCGAGTGATGCTCCGATTCGCAAACCACAATTTCATCGCCTCCGTTCACGAATTTTTCGCCGAAAGCAAACGCCAGCAGATTTATTGCCGCAGTTGTACCCGAAGTAAACACAATCTCGTGCGTACTTTCGGCATTGATAAATCCGCATACGATTTTCCGCGCATTTTCGTACTCGTCCGTACATATGGCGGCTAATTTGCTGACCGAACGATGAATATTCGAATTATACAGTTCGTAAACCTCCCTGATTTTGTCAATCACGCAGGATGGCTTCTGGGTGGTGGCGGCATTATCGAGGTAGATCAGCCTTCGTCCGTATATTTCCCTGCCAAGTATGGGAAAATCAGCGCGTACATTTTCTATGTCAAACATTTTTATTTTTATTTAAAATTAAATTTTCCATAACAGCCGGAAAATATTTATACTCCAGTTCGTGTATTCTGGCAGCCAGAGTTTCGGGGGTATCCGCTTCGTTTACAGGACAGACAGCCTGAAATATGATGCTGCCACTGTCGTATTCCCCGTCCACGTAATGTATCGTGATGCCCGACTCCTGTTCCTTCGCGTCGATAACCGCCCGGTGCACATTCATTCCGTACATTCCCCTGCCGCCGTATTTCGGGAGCAGGGCGGGATGGATATTCACAATTCTTCTGGGGAAAACTTTCAGCAAATTTGATGGAATCAACCATAAAAAACCGGCTAAAATAACCCAGTCGATACCCTCGTTTTGCAAAAAATCGACAATATTTTCGGAGTTATAAAACTCCTCTCTGTCAAATATCCTGACCGGGACACCAAGTTTTTTTGCCCGTTCGATGACCCCCGCATTTTTTTTGTTCGTCAATAAAATGCTTATATTTGTGTCGGTTATTGGCGAAAAATGCTCAATAAGACGTTGAGCGTTTGTTCCCGAACCCGATGCGAAAATTGCTATATTATTCATTATAAAGCAAATTAAAATTCTATTGCAAAAGTAAAACAATTTTTATTATTTTTGCACGCTAAAATGAGACACCATGTAAATGGGATGTAAAGATAAATATTATTAATTAAAAAAAAATTAAAATTATGGCAGATGTTGCGACAAAAGTTAAGTCAATAATCGTGGAGAAATTGGCGGTAGATGAAAACGAAGTTACCCCTACTGCAAGTTTCACGAACGATTTGGGTGCTGATTCATTGGACATTGTAGAATTGATTATGGAATTTGAAAAGGAATTCGGAGTATCGATTCCGGATGAAGACGCGGAAAAAATCGTTACCGTAGGCGACGCAATCGCCTACATCGAAGGTCAGAGTGCTTAACGGTAATGCAGAAATCACAAGTGTAATTTAAACAGTTTGGTATTTTATGTATAAACGAGTAGTTATTACGGGCATAGGGGCTATAACCCCCATAGGAAACAACGTTAAGGAGTTTTCGGACAATTTGTTTGCCGGAAAAAGCGGAGCGGCTCCTATCACCCATTTTGATACCACAAAATTCAAAACCAAATTCGCTTGTGAGGTAAAAGGTTTTGATGTTGCAGATTATCCCCATATCTTCGACCGCAAGGAAGCGCGCAAACATGACAGGTATTCGCTTTTTGCAATGGTCGCTTCGGAGGAGGCTGTTATGGATTCCGGGCTGGATTTCAAGTCGATAGACCCAAATTCGGCAGGAGTTATATGGGCTTCCGGTATCGGGGGTATCGGAACATTCTTTGAGGAAGTGAAGGGCTATGTCCTGGGTGACGGCACCCCGCGATTTAGCCCTTTTTTCGTTCCCAAGATGATTTCCGACATCGCTGCCGGGCATATTTCCATCCGGCACGGGCTGCGAGGTCCTAATTATGCTACCGTATCGGCTTGCGCATCTTCCAACAACGCCATTATCGACGCGTTCAACCTGATCAGAATGGGTAAGGTCGACATAATGGTTACGGGAGGTTCGGAAGCGGCAATCAACGAGCCGGCTATCGGCGGTTTTAACTCGGCGCAGGCTTTGTCTACCCGTAACGACGACTACCGGACGGCATCGCGTCCGTTCGACAAGGGTCGCGACGGCTTTGTGATGGGCGAAGGAGCGGGAGGGCTTATTCTCGAAGAATATGAACACGCAAAAGCGCGCGGAGCAAAAATCTATGCCGAGATAATCGGCGGAGGAATGTCGGGCGATGCCTATCACATGACGGCTCCCCATCCCGAAGGTCTGGGCGCAATTGCTGCGATGTCCCAGGCAATAAAGGACGCAGGACTGTCTCCGCAGGACGTGGATTATATCAATGTGCACGGAACATCGACCCCTCTGGGTGATGTTGCCGAACTGAACTCCGTAAAAAAAGTTTTCGGCGAGCATGCGTATAATCTGAATATCAGTTCGACAAAGTCGATGGTAGGTCATCTTCTGGGCGCGGCGGGCGCGGTCGAGGCAATCGCATGCCTGCTGGCTATGCGAAACAATGTTGTTCCTCCTACTATTAATTTCCACGAAAAAGACGAACAGATTGATTACAATCTGAATCTCACGCTGAATCAGGCTCAGGAAAAGGAAGTTAAAGTGGCGTTGAGCAATGTCTTCGGCTTCGGAGGGCATAATGCATCCGTTTTACTGAGAAAAGTGTAAAAGCCATGCGTTTCACCGGAATTCGCCGCAAGTTAAAATATTTGCTATCGAAAGACAGGCAATTCCGCGAGGAACTCAGGCTATTGCTGGGAACATTTCCCGATAATGTGGAATATTACATATGCGCGTTTACGCACCGTTCCGCCGTCGATAAAAAAAAGAACGGACACAACGAGCGAATGGAATATCTTGGCGACGCCATGCTCGGCGCCATTGTTGCCGATTATCTGTACGAAAAGTATCCGGATCGCGAGGAAGGCTATCTGACCAAAACGAGGTCGAAACTGGTGAACCGCGTTACTCTGCTGCATGTCGGCAAAAAAATGAATCTGGACAAGTTCCTTGTCGCTCAGGTAAATATTGAAATCGAGGGTAAATACATATTGAGTAATATGGTCGAGGCTCTTGTCGGAGCCGTTTATCTTGATTTGGGATACGGATATGCGAAATTCTTTGTTCTGAATGTTTTACTCAAAGAATTGTTGAACAGCGATATCGAAAATATCGAATATGATTTCAAAAGTAAAATCCTGGAATGGGGACAAAAGCGAAAACAGGAAATATCGTTTGTCCTGCAGCAAAATGCAGACAAGGAATACAGTTCGGTATTTTTTTCCGACATATTGATTGACGGAGTAGTGGCAGGAAGCGGAACGGGACATTCCAAAAAGGAATCGGAACA
>JAISSE010000010.1 GCA_031273285.1 Prevotellaceae bacterium | reverse complement strand
CCAACGTTTGACTTCGTCGATTTTCAATTCGTGGATAAAGGGTAAAACTTCGTTTCATGACCTTGATTTCAAGTCACAAATATTAAGCTAATACCACCACTCAAACACTTTTATCCTTTACACAAGGACAACGCTCAAGCTATTTTCATCCCCGAACCGCACGAACTTTTATCGTCATTCGTAATCAGTCGTACCTTATTTTCGTTGTACCGGCGCACAAATGCCTTTATCCCGATTTCTAAATCCAATTTATTTTCAGTGCATTTAGCGCGCGAAACGCCGGATATGCCTCTCTCTGCAACAATCACACCAAAGCAGTTAACTGCCTTGCCTGTAAGAGATTTATGTAAAAAAAAGCGCATCCGTTTTATCTTTTAATTTATAATAATTTAACCATTATCCGGCAAAAATGTTCGGCAAAATGTTCGGCATTTTTGCGGCTGCAAAGGTATAAAAAATTTTCAAATCCAAATTTTTTTTGCGAAAAAATTCAATTGATCAAGGCGCTGTCCGGTTTTTCCGGGTGCATTTGGCTACGCCGAACTTTGTTTGGCTGAGGCTGTCTTAAAAATAATTCGGCACGCTGGTGACGCAGATTTAACTGATTTACGCGGATAAACAAACGAAACGATTAAAAGAAACGCCATATCATCAAATAAATAATAATCTGCGTAAATCCCTCTACACTGCGTCATCTGCGTGCTGTCGAGCCACCGTATATTTGTCCGTGTCGTTCAAAAGTCGTATCTTTGCGCCTTTATTAATAACGATAAGATTGATATGAAAATAGCGATTACAGGAACGGGTTATGTCGGTTTGGTTACCGGAACATGCTTTGCCGAAGTGGGTTTGGACGTAACCTGCATAGACGTGGATAAAGAAAAAATCGACCGGCTGAACAGGGGAATTATTCCGATTTACGAGCCGGGGCTTGAAGATATGGTGTTAAAAAACATGCAGGTCAACCGTCTGCATTTCCACAGCGATTTAATTACCTGTCTCAACGAAGTTGAAGTAGTGTTCATTGCCGTAGGGACGCCTCCGGGCGAAGACGGCAGCGCCGACCTCAAATATGTGCTCGACGTAGCCCGTACAATCGGTGCGAACATGAACCGTTACGTCCTGATTGTTACGAAAAGTACCGTACCGGTGGGAACGGCGAAAAAAGTCAGACAGGCTGTTCGGGACGAACTGGACAGGCGGCAGGTCGATATGGAATTCGATGTCGCCTCGAACCCCGAATTTCTGAAAGAAGGCGCGGCGGTAAGGGATTTCATGCATCCCGAAAGGGTTGTACTGGGGGTAGAATCGGAAAAAGCGGAAAACATACTGCGGCGTCTGTACCGTCCGTTTTTGCTGAACAATTTCCCCGTCATATTCATGGATGTGCCTTCGGCGGAGATGACCAAGTATGCCGCCAACGCCATGCTTGCCACACGCATCAGTTTCATGAACGAGATAGCCAATCTGTGCGAAATCATGGGCGCCGACGTAAATATGGTGCGCAGGGGAATAGGGTCGGACAGCCGTATCGGCTCCAAGTTCCTGTATGCTGGATGCGGATACGGAGGCTCATGCTTTCCGAAGGATGTGAAAGCGCTGATACGCACAGCCAAGGAAAACGGATATTCCATGCAGCTGGTCGAAGCCGTCGAAGCGGTGAACGAACAGCAGAAAAGCATCCTGTTCCGAAAACTGCTGCAATACTATAATGGCGATTTACAGGACAAAACGGTCGCCATATGGGGACTGTCGTTCAAGCCCGAAACCGACGACATGCGCGAAGCTCCCGCACTCGTGCTGATTGAACAGCTGGTAAAAGCAGGCGTAACGGTGAGGGTGTACGACCCCGTTGCAATGGAAGAGGCAAAACGGAGGATAGAGTATCCCGTGATTTACTGCAAGGACAAGTACGAGGCTGCCATCGACGCCGACGCTCTGATGATGGTAACCGAATGGACGGAGTTCAGGATGCCAAGCTGGCTTGTACTCAAAAAAACTATGAAACATCCGCTGATTATCGACGGAAGAAATATTTACGATAAAAACGAACTGTCCGACAATAAACTGGAATATATCTGCATCGGGCAAAATCAATATGGAAGAAATAATTAAAAACTATTGTTATCAAGCATGGATTCATTAACCCACATACTGACCGGCGCGGCAATCGGACAGGTATTTTCGACGGAAAAAGACAGGTACAGAACCCTTGTCTGGGGAGCGATTGCCGGCAGTATTCCCGATTTGGATGCAGCGATTCAGCTGTTTCTGTCGCCCGAAAGTTCGATGCTCTTTCACAGGGGATTGTCCCACTCGCTCCTGCTGTGGGCGTTGTGTTCTCCCTTACTTGCATTACTGATAAACAGAATATATAAAGGCGACAGACACAGCTATTTCAAATGGCTGAAAATATCCGCTACAGCCTGGTTTTCGCATCTGGCTCTGGATTTGTTCAACACTTACGGAACCGGCATTTTCGAACCGTTCTCACATGTCCGCATAGCGTTTGATGCAGTGAATGTGTTTGATTTACTGTTTTTAATCCCCGTCCTGACAGCGTCGGTATTTTTTATTTTCATCATTAAAGATCAGGATAGAAAATCCACACTTGCAGTGCTTGTCTTATTATTTTCAATGTCTTACATGACATTTGCGAGTCTGACCAAACTGATAACGGAAACCAATGCCAAAATAGCGCTTGCCAAACAAAGCATTTACCCCGACCGCCTGATTTCCTCGCCTTTGCCGCTGTCGACCCTCGCATGGAAAATTGTCGCGGAAGACGATAACGGTTTCTACACAGGGGTTTACTACGGTTTTTGGAAAGACAAAATACATTTCGATTATTTAGAGAAAAACAGGGATTTGGA
>JAISSE010000285.1 GCA_031273285.1 Prevotellaceae bacterium | reverse complement strand
AGCAGCCATTTCATCTTATGAACGGACTGCGTTTTTTCTTTGTTCATCATCTCTATACGTTTTTTTAAATTATGTGAATTAAAATAATTGGCTATACCGTTCGGACAGGTCAGTTTACTGACGTTTACCAGATGATACTGATAGTGTTTCCGGTCGATACCGTCCCGCAGCATCTCGTTATCAACGATATATTCCAGATTGTTACGGATATTGCCGTTAAGAATCCACACGAAAGGATTCCACCAGAATACGCTGCGGTTAATGGCGGCAACGATTATGTCTATGCTGTGATACTGACGCACGTGTATCGCTTCGTGCCTGATAATTGCATCCGATTCTTCGGCGCCGTGCAGTTTGGGATTGATGTAAATACGTTTCCCGAATGAAAACGGTTTTATCGGTATATCGACATTTAATATTCTGTATGTTTTATATTTATGCTGCCGACAGACGTGCAGGCGACCGAGACTTAAATATTGTATTATGAAACGAATCAGCATAATCGCCGTACCGGCAAGCGAAATCACCGTCAAAATATCCGCAAGCGAATACTGCCGCCACCACTGCGGGGTCGGTTGATTCATCACCGGAATATCCAAAATCACAGCCGTTTGTATGAAATAAGGCACTTGAACGACATTATTCTGTAACGGTGGTAAAATCCTGAAGTCGAACCCCACAAGCGGCGCGATGTACGAAAATATCAATCCCGCCATAAAATAATACCGTACCATTTCATAAAAGGTGTCCCGCCGCATCCACAGCCGGTAACAGAGCAGCAGCAGGCACTGGATTGTTGCCGCTTTCAGCAGATATATCAGCAGTCCGTTCATTTTTTATTTTCGATTAAATTGATTATTTCCTGCAAATCGTTTGCGGAAATCTGTTTTTCTTCGGCAAAAAAAGTTACAAGTTCCTTGTACGAATTTGAAAAATGATTCTGAACGACGGTTGTTAAAAATTGCTTTTTATACTCCGTTTCATCCGCAATCGCAAAATATTCGTTTACGTTGCCCACCTGCCTGTGCGCGACATAACCCTTCTTTTCCAGATTTTTTATTGTCGATACCAGCGTGTTATAGTGGGGCAGGGGTTTGGCGTGATTGTCCAAAAAATTGCGGACAACGCCTTTTCCCGTCCTCCAGATAGCCAGCATCGCTTCTTCTTCCTGTTTTGTCAACTTTTCCAAATATGTACTCATAATACTTACGAATTTTTCGCAAAGTTACGAAACTTTCGTAACAAAACAACAAAATATTTCAAAATATTTTCAATTATTTTTCAAAATATTAAAAATCAGTGAAATAAAATTCAGGATTTTTTACTGCACGCGCTGAAAAACGAACAGCCGGAGCATGCACAACTGCTGTTATGCTGTTCCATTTCTTCATTTTTCACGCAGTTGATACCCAATTTTTTCATGTTTTTATTGCGTCCTGTTTCGGTTTCGATAAATTCGCCCTTTATCCAGATACGGATGCCGAGACCCGCAATGCACAGAACAAGCGCCACGAAGGTAACAATAAACAGTTTCATGCCTTATCCCTGATCTTTAAGAATCACATCATGAGCGCCGCCTTCCACGATACTTGTCGATGAAACCAGAGTTATTTTTGCCTTCCGCTGCAATTCGTCGATTGTTACGGCTCCGCAGCTGCACATTGTCGCTTTGATTTTTGACAGTGTAATATCCAGATTGTCTTTCAGTTTTCCGGCATACGGGACATAGCTGTCAACCCCTTCCTCGAATTTCAGCGATTCGGCGCCGCCGGTGTCGTAACGCTGCCAGTTTTGAGCGCGGTTCGAGCCTTCGCCCCAATATTCCTTGACATAATTGTTGCCGATCCGCAGTTTTTTTGTCGGCGATTCGTCGAAACGGGCGAAATATCTTCCCATCATCAGAAAATCCGCACCCATGGCAAGAGCCAGAACCATGTGATAATCATGAACCAGTCCGCCGTCGCTGCAAACGGGGATATAGTAACCCGTAGTTTTCAGATATTCATCGCGGGCTTTTGCGACGTCAATGAGCGAAGTCGCCTGCCCTCTGCCTATGCCTTTCTGTTCGCGGGTAATGCAGATTGAGCCTCCTCCGATGCCGACTTTGACAAAATCGGCTCCGGCGTTCGCCAGAAAATCGAATCCCTCCTTATCGACCACATTTCCTGCGCCCGTCGGTATGTCCGCATAATTTTTTTTCACCCATAAAAGCGTTTCCTTTTGCCATTCCGAATATCCGTCCGACGAATCGATGCACAGCACGTCCGCTCCCGCTTCCACAAGCGCCGGGACACGTTCCTTATAATCACGGGTATTGATGCCTGCACCGACCAGCAGAGTTTTGTCTTTTCCCGAAAGTTCGTTGGGATTTTCCCTGTGATTGTCATAATCCTTTCTGAATACGAAATATGCCAGATTGTTGTTGGCGTCTATTATCGGCAGGGTATTCAGTTTGTTGTCCCAGATAATCTGATTGGCATCCGTCAGAGTGATTCCGAGTTCTCCGGTAATCAGCGTCTTGAACGGCGTCATAAATTCTTCGACCTTGGTATTCGGGTCATCTTTTTCCGGTCTGTAGTCGCGGCTTGTTATCAGTCCGAGTAATTTTCCGTTTGGACTGCCGTCGTGAGTAATCCCGATTGTGGAATGTCCGGTTTTGTTCACCAGATCAATCACATCGTTCAAAGTATTGTCCGGTTTGAGGTTCGAGTCGCTCACCACAAAGCCGGCTTTGAATTTCTTCACTTTCCTGACCATCTCGGCTTGGGTGTCAATGGATTGAGAAGCAAACACAAACGACAGTCCCCCGTTACGGGCTAACTCTATCGCGAGTTCGGGTCCCGAAACCGACTGCATAATCGCCGACACAAACGGAATATTCAATTCCAGGGCAGATGCTTCGTTATCTGCTGCTTTGTACTTTACAAGGGGCGTTTTCAACGACACACCGGCAGGAGTGCAGTGCTTTGTCGTCAGTCCGGGAATAAACAAATATTCTCCGAAAGTTCTTGAAACATCATCTATATAAATCGCCATACGAAATAGATATTAAATTTCGCACAAAGTTAGTTCTTATTATGCTAATTTTACCGAAATCAGCGGATTTTTTTTTCTTTGTTCTGCTATATCTTTTTTAATCAATTTATTAAAAACGTATTTTTTTAATATCCCAAACCCGAAAATAGTTGAGAGTTGAGAGTTGAGAGTTGAGAGTGGGCACGCAGATGACGCAGATTTTAAGGATTTACGCAGATAAATAAAAGAACCGGTTAAAATAAACGCCATATTATCAAACAAAAAAAATCTGCGTAAATCCTTAAAATCTGCGTCATCTGCGTGCTCACTCTCAACTCTCAACTCTCAACTCTTTTTTTGCAGATTCAATATTAATCACTACATTTGCAGCGAAAAGTTAAAAGAAATATTCGATAGTAATAATTGAATAAAAGATATATAGACATGAAATTAAAATATTTGTTTCCAATGATTTTATCAGGTATGATATTGTCGGGTTGCGGCTCTGCCGACAAAGCACCCGAACAGGCAGCCTTGCCTGCAGGCGATAACCCTTTTTTCAACGAGTACAATACTCCTTTCAATGTTCCTCCGTTCGACTCCATCAAACCGGAGCATTATATGCCGGCATTTGAGGCGGGTATGGCAAATCAAAAGGCGAATATCGAAAAAATAACAAATCAAAAGGCGAAACCGTCTTTTGTCAATACTGTCGAAGCTCTGGAAAACAGCAGGGAACTGCTGAACAGGGTAAATACTGTGTTTTCCTGCCTGACTTCGGCAAATACGAACGAGGAACTGGAAGAAATCAGCAGAAAAATATCGCCACTGCTTTCCGGACACGGAGACGATATTTATATGAACAAGGAGCTGTTTGCCAGAGTTAAAGCCGTGTTCGACAATCAGGCGTCGTTCAAACTGAACGAAGAACAGACAAAACTTCTGGAAAAAACATACAAGGCATTTATCCGCAGCGGTATAGATCTTGACCCCGACCGGCAGGCGCGTTTGAGGGAAATCAATGAACGGTTATCGGTTCTGACTGTCAAGTTCGGACAAAATTTACTCGCCGAAAACAATAAGTTTGAGTTGATTATAGACAAAAAAGCCGATTTGAGCGGTCTTCCGGCATCGTCGATAGCGGCAGCCGAAGCATCGGCAAAATCGAAGGGTCTGGACGGGAAATGGCGTTTTACACTGCATAATCCCAGCGCTTTACCTTTTCTTCAATATTGCGATAACAGAAAATTACGCGAAATAATTTATAAGGGTTATATCAACAAATGCGATAATGGAGATGACCTGGATAACAACGCGATAGCCGCCGAAATTGCATCCCTGAGAGCAGAAAAGGCGAATTTGCTCGGATACAAAAATCACGCTTCCTATATTTTGGAAGAAACGATGGCAAAAACCCCCGAAGCGGTCAATAAATTTCTTGCCGAATTATGGACGCCCGCGCTCAAAGTTGCCGAAAACGAAGCCGCCCAGATGCAGCAATTAATTGACAAAGAGAGTAAAGGTCAGAAACTTGAGGCATGGGACTGGCAATATTATGCGGAAAAAGTGCGTCGGGAAAAATACAATTTGGACGCAGAGGCTTTGCGTCCGTATTTCAGACTTGAAAATGTCCGTCAGGGAATTTTTACCTTGTGCAACAAATTGTACGGACTGACTTTCGAGGAAGCGAAAAATGTTCCCGTATATCATCCCGAAGTTGTTGTATTTGAGGTTAAAGACAGCGACGGCTCGCATCTGGGACTTTTGTTTATGGACTTTCATCCGAGAGAATCGAAAAAAAGCGGCGCATGGATGACGTCGTACAGAAAAGAATCGAAAAAAGACGGAAAACGTGTGCCTCCGCTGATTTCCATTGTGTGCAATTTCACACGACCTTCGGACGACACTCCTGCGCTTTTGACTACCGACGAAGTCGAAACGTTTTTCCACGAATTTGGTCACGCTCTGCACGGTTTGCTGGCTAATACACAGTATTACAGTCTGTCGGGAACTTCCGTCCCCCGCGATTTTGTCGAACTGCCGTCACAGATAATGGAAAACTGGGCGTTCGAAAAAGACATGCTGAATCTCTATGCAACACATTATAAAACAGGAGAAATAATACCGGACGAATTAGTCAAAAAGATGGAAGACGCATCTAAATTCAATCAGGGTTTTGCTACGGTCGAATATCTGGCGGCGTCTATTCTTGACATGGAATATCACACACTTACCGATAAAGAGCAGGTAAATACCGCCGAATTTGAAAAAACAAAAATGGATGCGATCGGGTTGATTCCTCAAATTGCTTCCCGTTACCGAACGACATATTTCCAGCATATCTTTTCGGGAGGCTATTCTGCCGGATATTACAGCTATATCTGGGCTGAAGTTCTTGACAGCGACGCATTTGCCGCCTTCAAGGATAGCGGAGATATTTTCAACAGGGATATTGCAACCTCTTTCCGCAAAAATATTCTCGAAAACGGTGGAACAAAAGACCCCATGGCGATGTACAAAACATTCAGAGGTGCGGAACCGAATGTGAAATATTTACTGGAAAAAAGAGGTTTGAACTGATTATTAACTGTTAATGGCATGGGAAACGGTATCCGAAGATATGAATAATGACGAATTGGATACACGAATGGCTCACTGGAGACTGATACTCGGAAACGATTCGCAGGCTTTTGCCGACGTCGCACTGACTGAGGAACAGTCGATTATGGATGCCGCTCTGGCTGCCATATACGACGCCGAAGAAAGCGGAGGCAGTAGCGACAGAAACAAATCGAAGCAGGGAGGCGGTAAAAGCCGCATGACGAATCTGGCAAAATGGCTGACGGATATACGCACGTTTTTTCCGCAGGATGTGGTGAGTGTGATACAGTCGGATGCAATTGAGCGTAAGGGATTGACCGGACTATTGTTCGAACCGGAAACCCTGCGAAATGTCAAACCCGATATTGCCATGGTGGGAACTCTTATGGCGCTGAAAGGGCAAATACCCGAAAAATCGAAAGAAACAGCGAGAGAACTGGTACGCAGCGTTGTCGATGAAATCATGAAACGTATGGATACGGATTTGCGGAGGGCTGTGTCCGGAGCGCTTAACAGAAAAGCACATTCACCCGTAAGTAATTTTTCGTCAATAGATTGGAAACGAACAATAAATCGCAATCTGAAAAACTATGATTCGGACAAACGACGTTTGATTCCCGAAAAGTTTTATTTCTTCGAACGCTCTCAAAGACACAGGGACTGGACGGTCGTTCTCGACATTGACCAAAGCGGGTCGATGTGCGATTCGATAATCTATTCGTCGGTAATGGGTTCGATATTTGCAAGTATGCC
>JAISSE010000188.1 GCA_031273285.1 Prevotellaceae bacterium | reverse complement strand
ACGCCGCTTTCCGAAACATCATCGACCAGGTCGAAGCCCTCGCAACGGTGAACGGCATTGCACAGTACGAACGGTTTATCCGCGAGCTGAACGCCGTTATCGAACGATACAAAAACATCCTGGCGGCGGAAGCGGGAAGACGGAAATCAAGTAAAAATTAAAAATTGCGGGGATGAAAATCGTAATTTGTAATTTGAAATTGAATAAAGATTATGGGGATGAAAATCGTAATTTGTAATTGCTAATTCGTAATTGAATGAATAACCGTTGGTATTGTAGGGGCAGGGCGCGCCCTGCCCCTACGGCGACGGCGACAAAAGATAACAATAACAACAATAAATTTTATAAATATTAAAGAAAATGAAAAAAGTAAATTTATTCGGTTTTGCAGTGGCAAGTCATGTTTTGCCTCTGCTGCTGGCAACGGCAATATTTTTCGCAGGGTGCGGCGAAAATGAAGAAAACGTCGCGCCGGTGGACGAACAGGAAGCGGACGCCGTATCGCAATTCGAAGTCATTGAACAGGAATTGCGAAAAGACGGGCATTTTTCAATTTTTGCAGACAGCCTGGCAACGCTTCCAACGGGGGATAACATCGGTCTGTTCACGGTCTTCGCCATACCCGACAGTATCATCATGCGGAACGAAGCGGAATTTTCCGCTGCCGATGTACAGTGGCACACAGTAAAAGGGGAATATACCCCGGAAAAACTTTTGAGCGTACAGACCCTGCAAACGGTGGAAGGGCAGACACTGCGCATAGAAAGCGACAAATTCGAAATCGACGGCGTGGAAACGACCCTGCTTTATATCAACGACGTCCCCCTGGATTTGAGTGCAGGCAGACCGGCAGGTCAAAATATCATTTACCCCATCGGCAGCAACCTTGGCAAAATCAGCGTTGAGCCGGACAAAGACGATCTGGATGCATACAATAACTGGGTAGCGCTGAAAACGGAGGGCGTCTGGATAATAAAATCTCTGGAATACAGGCGGTATCTGGTATATAGATATGGGGAGTATCGCGAAGAAGACCCCAACTATTACAGGAACGAAACACATGTCCATCATGGATGCAGGGAAATTTTTCAGCGAGACCCTACTTATGCCCATCAAGGTATGTCGGGTACATACGAAGCCCGTCATACATGCGGATCAAGCGCCCTGGCGAACGTCATGTTTTTTGCTTCGGTGAAGCCCGACTGGTGGGCGGCGTATGCTTCCTACATTCAATTTTCCTGGCTTTTCGGAAAAGGTCCGATGTCTGTCGGCAGAATCAACTTTGAGCCGGAAACGAGTATCGGTCGCGTCATAGTTGCCAAAACGGGGCGAGGTTATGACCTCAATCGGCTGGGAATAGATGACTACACAGGTCCCACTTCCGAATATTACGAAACAACAATTACTTTACAAAAAGTCCTGAATAAATAAATTTTTTAATCATTTAAAAACGTAGTACAATGAAAATGTCATTTAATTTTTTGAATCAATTTGAGTATTTCCTTTTTAAGAAATACAATGAGAACCATGTTCCGGTAAGTAAAACCGCTGCTTTTTATGCATTGGTGGCAGCTGTGGCGGTGGTCGTTATCGTGTTTATCATGCAAATGATCAATGCCGACGAAACGGTATTTTATGTTATCGGCGGCATTATCTGTGGCATTGGACTGCTTTTGTCCGGTCTCAAAGCCTTTCCTCAGTTCCAGTTGCTGACCGATACGATCGGAAAAATCACTTATGCCGTGTATCTTCCGGTATGGTATGCCATTATTTTCCTGCTTGCCGTATATCTGGCAGTATGGGCGCTTATCATCGCCTTGGTTCTTGTCGTTGCCTACTTCATTCTGGTGTATGGCTTCAATTGGATATTCGGGAAAAAATGAATATGAATACAAAATCTAAAGCAAAAAAAGCGCTCCGTCTGTTTATAGGAGCGCTGCTTTTATCTGTTTTTGCTTCGTGCAGTGATGAAATAAAGTATATTAAATTCGACGGACACTATATGGTCAGACCGGATTCTACTATACTCTTTCATGCCGAGCCGAGTATAGATGCGGAAACATGGCACAGCAGTAAATACGGTGTGGAAGCATTTTCGGTAGCCGGTACTTCATACGATGGCTGGGTAGAAGTATATATCAAATCTTGTCCCTACGCAGGATTGTCGGAATATCCCGAAATAGATTCGACGCGCGCTTTCATTAATAAAACTTCATTTCAGCGCAATGCCGTTCGCAGTATTTATTGGGGTAACAGTTCCCCGACTTTTTACGCAGAGCCAAGAAAGAGTAGCTATACTTTCGGAGCGGAAAGATTAAGTGAGAAAATAAATTCCCCCGATTACTACGTCTCAGGCAATATTGAAGGCAAAGAATGGGTACAGATAAATGTACGGGGAACGAACAAAGCAGAAGAAGAAAAAAGAATAGAGGAAGCAACAAGGACAGGGAAATGGGGATCTACGAATCCAAAATATAGAACAATACGAGTTTATATTCCGCGTGGTGAATTTGATGAAAAGATATGCTTCTCTCCGGTGAGCTATACATATCGTGATCACACGCTCCTGAGCTATGCTTGGGATAATATCTGGGATTTGGCGCAAGACGTCAGCAGAGGTCACACCCATTTCGGATTAACCGTTTCGTGGTGGCTTTCCATTCCGATGATTGTGCTGATACTGCTTGCTGTCAATCTTCTGTGCATATTTATGGGCGCTGTACCCAGATTACAGGCATTTATCGAATACATTACGCTGTTGGGCGCTTTCGGACTGGAATTTGTATATTTTCTCCTGCTGGACAGAGATTTCTGGTTTTGTAACTTCGACACGCAAGGTTGGCTTCGCGCCACGCTGATGTTTCTCCTCTCCATGCTGGCGCTGGTTGTGCAGTATTATCGCTTTATGGCGTTGCTGCGACACGTCATGGAGCTTACCCGACCCATTTCCACCTTCATTGGGCTTACTCTCCTGAAATACTGGGTGATTTTTTTCATTGTCATCTCCATCTTTAACGGGAACAAACTTGGAGACACGTCGGGAGCGATATGCGTATTTGGCATCATGATTATGCAGATTGTGCAAATGCTGGTTACCCTGCGACAACTTCGCAGCACTCCGCTGGTTGCGCTTGGCATGGCTATTCTTCTGCCCTTGGGAGCATTGGCTATCCTGTTTTCTTTCATAAAGATCTTAGCCACAGCCATACTTTTTGCAATAGTCGGCTTTGTAATCTATGCGTGGGCAACTTCCAAAGGAACAGGGATGCCCGACCAGGGTGGTGGCAGGGCGAGAGGGGACGCTCAACATTGTCCGCACTGCAATTACCCGTATTGCGATTTTATTACGGGCAACCGTTCGGAATGCTCGCTCATCAACGGCGATCGTTGCCAGCACGGGCAATTTTAACACGAAATTCACAGAAAAAAATGAAACGTACAATAACAACAATAAATTTTATAAAAAGGTGAAAAAATGAAAAAAGTGAAATTTTTAGGTCTGATTACGGCGCTGTTGTTTTCCGCGCAGGCGCTGTTTTCGCAGTCAAGGATTGTGATAGACCAGGCGAGCAATGCGGTATCATTCACCAAAGACAACAAAACATGGGGTCTGGAAGTGAACGGAAAGGAAGTCTTCAGCCCGAAGTACAAAACGGTAGGCTTCCAAAACGGACTTTTTAAAATCGGAAAAACCGACGGCACATGGAACGTGTGCGACAAGGACGGCGCCATGAAATTGGATTGGATTCCGGCTTCCGATGTGAAAATCACCGAAAGCTTCGTGCTTTTTGAAAAAGCCAACGGCGGCGTCGAAGCTTTGATATACAATCGTGCCGATTGGACTGTGACGAAAGCAACCCCAATCACGTACGACGATATGTACAAGGAAGTCAAAGCGAAGAATGCCGGAAAAGGAACAAGTTTTAATCCCACAACCACGCAACAGAAAATAGCAGTGGAACAGGCTGAAGCAGCAAGCGCAAAGGTTCCTTTCGGAGCTTTCAGCTTCAGAACAAACAGCGAAGGCAAACAGGAATTGATAGTAGATGACGAAGTCCTGTTTACGGCAAACTCTTTCTATTTGTTTTTAGAACCGGCAGTTGAGATTAACCTTATGACTGAGAATTACAGCGAAAAAAAATTGGAAGCGACAGTCAAACGTAATGTTGAGTTTTACGAGAAAAACGGAAGATGGCTGTTTCGCGTCAGTAACAAAGGAGGTTATGGGCTGTATGTACTTGACATAGATTTGAAAGACGGTAAAAAAGTAGTTGCAGGCAAGTTAAGTATTCCCTGCAAGTATTATGGTGTATGGCATAACGTTCACAGCGGGTATGCAAAGTGTGACTTGGGCGGATTTCAAGGCGAAGAATATCGTAATTTTAACGGTGTTCTTATGGATACCAAAACAAGAAAACCAAAAGAGTAGGCAACTTCGCTACCGGTAAAACGTGTTTAAACATTGGAACATACAGTACAATAGAAATGTGGTATGCCATCCGTTCGACGCAGCGTTTCGCTACGCCGAACGGGGCTTCCCACAACGAAAAGTAAAAACATTTTATATTTTAACATAATGAAAAAAGTAAAGAACATGAAAAAGATTACATTATTTATTATTTTGGTCGCGTTACTCGCGACGTCGTGCGAGTTCAAAAGCAAAGAAGTACCCATCAATGGCACCAATTTGGTAACCTACACTATCGAAAATAGTGATAAGGTTGGCGTAAAAGAACCCGGCGAGACCGGAGAGATCCTATTATCAGCGCAATACTCTTCCGTTGCGGCGTATGGCAATTACCTTTGGGTAAAGACCGAAGAGGGAGCTGATGATTTCAGCATTATGTCCCTTAACAACGGGAGGGAAGTTGTTGCCAGCGCGAAAATCCTTGAAGAAGGAAGAAACTACCGTATCATCCACAACGGAAAAAGGAAATGTTACATTTCTGCGGAAACCGGCAAAATCGGTCCACCGTATGACGAGCTGTTCGTTGCCCAAGTTCACGGAAAGAATTACATCTTCTGTCTAAACACGGGTGGGTGGGGAATAACTTCCGATGACCGATATAGCAACATTTTCCCAAATAGTTACGATAAAATATTTATCGTATCTTCCGAAGAGGGGAATAAAGTTTATTTCATGGGACATAAGATCAAGTCATACAATGACAAGGTCTGGAGTATTGGGAAGAAAATGGGCGGAAAGTATTTAGACCAGGAGGCCGGTACCGATGCAGAAATTGAAAGCCTCATAGCTAATCTTCAGCCCAAGTGGACTAAAGAAAACGGTGCATTAGCCGTTTACGAAAAATAATCCCGTTGCGTCGAACAATAACGGGAGATGAATATGATAAATTTATAAAAAGGTAAAGAAATGAAAAGGATTAGATTATTTATTATTTTGGTCGCGTTACTCGCGACGTCGTGCGGGTTTAAAAGCAGGGAAACGCCCATCGCCGGTACCGATTACGTTACCTTCACCGTGGAGGGTAGCGATAAAATCGGCGTGAAGTACCCCGGCAAGGATGGAGGTATCGTGGCGCCGGCAAGGTATTATCGCATCGACGCGTATGCCGGGCTTCTTTGGGCAACGGAGGACGAGGACGAGCTAAGCGAGAGGTATTACCGAATTTGGAATCCCAAGGCTATCTCTATAGAAGACATGTTTTCTTCCGCGCGAGTTATCGCTGGGGATAATTACCGGATTGCCGAGAAGGATAACGGCAATATGTTCTATATCTCGGAAACAAGCGGTGGATTTACAGTTGGATGCACCGAGTTGTTCATCGCTCCGTTCCACGGGAGTAATTATGTCTTCGGCAAGGACACGTGGGGGAGTTGGCGCATTCTGGAAGGTGACCGGCGCTTTCCGGACGAGTTTCTTCCTAACTATAACAAGATATGGCTTGTATCGTATGAGCAGGGCAAAGACTTCATTATCCTCAAGCGAAGAGGTTCGTCATGGGAAGGCTATAGTACCTTGAAAAAGCCACTGAATTACCCGCGAACCGACGATGAGGTTCAGGCTTTCCTCCCGGACCCTCCCGTATGGAGCGAGGCAGAGGGAGACGTGGCGATTTACGAAAAAGAGGGACCGCTCCCGGAGCGTTCACGATGAGATGGCTCCCCGGACGCAGGTATAGACGTGGCGTGCCGCATCTCTACGCAAAAGAAAATTATTTAATATTTATATAATTAAGAACAAATTCTATTTAAATTTTTACAAAAATGAAAGTCATAAGAAATTTAGTATTAATGGCAGTCGTCGCAGCCTTTACAGCCTGTGGCGGCGGGTCGCCAAAAGGATTTTCCAAAAATGATATTTTGGGGAATTTACCATTGATTGTGTATAAAAAAGCGCAACAGGATTCGATTTTTAAAGCCCAAAGTCAGGCACAAATTCCAAAAGACAAGAACGATATGGCAACTCTTGAACGTCTTTTGAAAAAGGCGTGGAAACAGATGGAAGAAGCCAAATCACAGTACAGGGCGGAGATTGAAGCGGAATTGAAAAATGTTAGCGACAAAGAAATTCCGTTTTCGATGGAAGAAGGTCTTGGTTTTGAAGCAACGAGTGTAAAATTTGTTGATTTTAAAGACGACGGTGAGGTCAAAATCCTTCTCAAAGTGAGGATTACCGACGTCTCAAAATTAAATTTGACATATCCTCTGCAACGTGGTCAAAGAGCACAGTTTCACATTCCCGTACAATTTTTGAACAGCGCAGACAAAGTTTTGGATGAGCAAAAGTTTCAATATGTGTACCTGGACACAAAAAACAGTGATGACATTAAAAACGGCGACGAATACCGCCAAATGACCAACTTCTATCTTATAGCAGGAAATGCAAGAGATTATGTGGATTTTGCAAAAGTTAAGTTTGTTATACCTCAAAAGTCGAAATATTAATTAAAAAAGTCGAAATTATGAAAAAGTCGGAAACTCAAATGCAACCACACACTAACGACGGTACAGGCAGAAAAAATCAATTTTTGCAGAAAAAATGTCTGTTCTCCACTGTCGCCTTCGCTGCAATAACGTTCTTATTGTTGGCTACATCAATTTTTACAGGTTGTGGCGGCTTTTCGTCGTTGAACGGCGAATACACCATTGTAAAAATCAGCGACTGGGAAAAACTAAATCTGAAAAACGTGGAAGAATATATCGAGCAGAAGGTAAACTCAAGCTACAAAGAAGCACGGGATTACACAAGATTTAACGAACAGGGATATATCGTGGAGCAGGGGCGGCTGGATTATGACAGATATACCTATAAAAAGGATTATAAAGAGGTGAGAGAACTGCGCGAGTATGACGCCAAAAATAACCTGTTGAAAAAGAAATACGGCAGCAGAAATCTTGCCGATACTTCCAAAAGTTACAGTGAGGATATTTACGACTTGCTGGGGCGACAGACAGAATATCGGCGTAACGGAAAAACCGAAACCGTTTACCGCTACGAAAATGCGGGGAAACGCACGGAAAAGGTTTTTGAAAACAACAAACTCAGTCATAAGGTTACATACGACAAATACCGCAACGAATTATCCTACATTAAATATAACGATGAGGGCACGGAAGAATTGTTGAGGGAAACGGAATATACATACGACAAAAACGGTAAGATCCTGACCCAAATTTTCTACCACTCTGTAGAATTGCCTCTGTCGAAAGATTTTAAAAAGGAATACCGTACGTCGTACAAATATGTTTTTACGTATGATGAAAACAACCATTTGACAAGCATACAAAAGTTTCAAACAGAAGCGTATCACGACATGGAAAATAAAAAAATCGAAATGCAGGAAACTCCGCTTGATACAATCCGATTCACTTACGACATGTATGGAAATGACACCAAAAACGGTAAAGTTATGTTTGAATGTGATGGCTGGGGAAACTGGATTCTTAAATATGAAAACAGGAAAATGACTCGCGAGAGATTCTACAAGTATTTCGGCAAAGTGCAGCAGGGATATGATGATGATATATACGATTAAACAACGAAAAGTAAAAACATTTTATATTTTAACAGGATGAAAAAAGTAAAATTATTTGGTTTTTGGCTGATGCTGTTGTTTGTGCGGCGTCGACAACGGGTATCCGTCTGTTTCAACGGAACGTTTGTTTTGTCCCGTCTCTACGCAAAAGAAAATTATTTAATATTTATATAATTAACAACAAATTTTATTAAAATTTTTTTATAATGAAAAAAGTAAATTATTTATTGACAGGCTTATTAATAGCCTTTGCGGG
>JAISSE010000247.1 GCA_031273285.1 Prevotellaceae bacterium | reverse complement strand
GAACAGCACGCGGATAACGCGGATTTTAAGGATTTTCGCAGATTCTTTTTTGTTTGATTATTTTATTTATCTGCGTAAATCCTTAAAATCCGCGTCATCCGCATGCCGAATCCTCAGTCTCTGTCGAAATTTTTCAAAAAGATAGTTTTTTCGATAAAATGATTTAACTTTGCAGCGCCGTTTTGTACGCCGAAATAGCTCAGTTGGTAGAGCAATTCATTCGTAATGAATAGGTCACCGGTTCGAGTCCGGTTTTCGGCTCTGTTTGTTGCTTCCGTCTAAACGGATATTTTAATTAAACTTTTCACGAATATGAATGCAAACAAAACAGTCAAAAGAACATTTCCCGTACTTCAAATGGGTTGCGCTGCCTGTGCGGCGCGAATCGAGAGCACCGTTCGTAAACAGAGCGGAGTTGTAAACGCTTCGGTAAACTATGCGACGGCAACGGCAACGGTTGAATATCAACCCGATATAATATCGCCGCAGGACATGCGGGACGCCGTTCGGGATGCCGGTTACGATATGCTTGCCGACGAAGATGAAGAGGAAGATTCCGTCGAAGCATCGGAAAAGATTCGGAGAAAAAATCTTGATGCTTTGAAATATAACCTGTTGTGGGCGGCGATTTTATCCCTGCCCGTATTAATAATAAGCATGTTTTTCATGGATATGCCTTATGCCGCCGAAATTATGTGTACGCTGTCCGTTCCCGTGATTTTTCTGTGGGGACGTAAATTTTATATCAGTGCATGGAAACAGGCTAAACATCACTCGGTCAATATGGATACGCTTGTTGCGCTGAGTACGGGCATTGCCTGGCTGTTCAGCGTTTTCAATACCCTGTTTCCCGATTTCTGGATAAAAAGAGGAGTTCATCCGCATGTTTACTTCGAGTCTGCCGCCGTGATAGTTACCTTTATCCTTCTGGGACGTTTTCTGGAAGAAAAAGCCAAAAACAGAACCTCGTCGGCGCTGAAGAAATTAATCGGACTGCAACCTGCCACCGTTATGACTGTCAGTCGGGAAGAAGGTAAAATCGTTCACACTCAAATTCCCGTCGAAAAATTGACCGTCGATGATACTGTTTTGGCGCGTCCGGGCGAAAAGATAGCCGCCGACGGAGTTGTCGACGAAGGCGTTTCATACGTTGACGAAAGCATGTTGAGCGGAGAACCCATGCCTGTACTGAAACAGCGGGGCGACAGGGTTTTTGCCGGAACAATCAATCAAAAAGGCAGTTTCATGTACAAACCCGAAAAGACGGGCAAAAATACCCTGCTTGCTCTGATTATCCGCATGGTACGGGATGCTCAGGGAAGCAGGACGCCCGTAAGGAAATCGGTCGACCGGATTGTGAAGATATTTGTTCCGGCGGTAATCGGCATAGCCGTACTTTCCTTTGCGATTTGGATGGTTTTCGGTGGAGACCAAGGGTTTACGAACGGCTTGCTCGCACTGGTTACCGTGCTGATTATCGCCTGTCCCTGCGCACTGGGACTGGCAACGCCTACGGCAATCATGGTCGGAATAGGCAAGGGCGCCGAAAAGGGGATACTGATTAAAGACGCGGAAAGTATCGAAACGGCAAGGAAAGTCAACGCGATAGTTCTGGACAAGACCGGAACAATCACCGAAGGCAAACCGGCTGTTACGGATATTTTCTGGCTGAATGGCGACGACAGCAAAAAAACTGTTTTGTCCGCTCTCGAAAAACGGTCGGAACATCCTCTGGCAGAAGCAATAGTACATTATTTCGGCGAACAGACCTCCGATTCGGTCGAGAGTTTTGAAAGTCTGACGGGCGAAGGTGTCAAAGGCGTGGTCGGCGGACGGATTTATTATTCGGGAAATTATAATCTCATCCTCAAAAACAATATATCCGTTGACCGACAGTTGATTGAAGAAGCCGACATGTTCGGCAAACAGTCGAAAACGCCGGTATGGTTTGCCGACGGGCAGGATGCAATCGCTGTAATTGCCATAGCCGACAGGATCAAGGACACATCAAAAGCCGCCATCCGGCAGCTGCAATCGGCAGATATGGAAGTATATATGCTTACGGGCGACAGTGAGGCGGTCGCAAACAGCATAGCTGCAAGTCTCGGAATAAATCATTATAAATCGGGCATATTGCCTCACGAGAAAGCCGAATTTGTCAAACATCTGCAAACAGCCGGTAAAATTGTCGCGATGGTCGGCGACGGAATCAACGACAGCGCCGCTCTTGCTTCGGCAGACCTGAGTATCGCAATGGGAAAGGGAAGCGACATAGCAATCGATGCCGCCCAGATGATAATTGTTTCGTCCGACTTGACAAAAATTCCGGAAGCGATAAATTTGTCCGTCCGAACAATCGGGACTGTCCGCCGGAATCTGTTCTGGGCTTTTATCTATAATTTTATCGGTATTCCCGTAGCGGCGGGCATTCTTTATCCGTTCAACGGCTTTTTACTCAATCCGATGATTGCCGGTGCGGCAATGGCTTTGAGCAGTGTAAGCGTGGTGAGCAGCAGCTTATTGTTCGGATATATCCGCAAATAGACTGTTTTTTGACGATTTAAAAGCATATTTTGTAACAATCATATTTTGAAATGAATAAAAATTATACAAGAGCGGAAGTCGCGGCAGCCATCGACCATGCCGTATTGAAACCGAACATGACGGCATCCGAGATAGAAAAAGACGTTGCCATGTGCATCCGCGAAAAAGTGGCGAGCGTTTGTGTGCGTCCGTGCGACATATCTTTGGTTGCCGGTTTGTTAAGGGGGTCGGGCGTAAAGGTATCCTGCGTGCTTAGTTTCCCGCACGGAGCCGATTCCGGTACGGTAAAAGTCTTTCAGGCGGAGCAGGCTATACTCGCCGGAGCGGAAGAAATTGATATGGTGATGAATATCGGTCGTTTCCTGTCGGGCGACCATGAGTATGTTAAAGCGGATATCCGGGCTGTTGCGGAAACGGCGCATGTCGCGGGCGTAACAGTTAAAGTAATACAGGAGAGCGGATTTCTCACTCCGAAACAAATAGCCGAAGCATGCGAACTATCGTACGAAGCGGGAGCCGATTTTGTCAAAACATCGACAGGGTTTGGTCCCGGAGGCGCCACTGCGGAAATCGTGGACATCATGATTCGCACTGTCGGCAACAGGATGAAAATCAAAGCATCGGGCGGCATACGCACATGGGAAACCGCCGTCGGATACCTTAATCAGGGAGTTGACCGCTTAGGCACAGCCTCAACCGAAACAGTGCTTATCGCAGATATCCGTTAAACGTTATGGGGTCTCTCCTGTAATCCCTTACGCTTAACATCACGAACCCCGATTCCGAGATATTAAAACGCATTTCAACACTGTTTCGCACATCTTCGGGCTTAATCAGGACATCCCAGCCGTGTTTTGTCTTTGTAACTTCGTACTTGTGGTTTGTGCTTGTAAACTTAATTCCGCTGTCTTCGCCCGGAAAAACGGCGGTGTGCGACACTCCGTAGTAAGGCAAATATGTTACAATACTGTCGCTTGTAACCTGAACGTCATACGAGTGGGTTAAGGAAATGAACCCGCCTCTCATGGGCATTGCCGATCGAGCCACAAAAGCAAATGATTTGTTATCTATCAGGTTTTTAATGGAATCTGCTTTTGCTTTGTCTTTTTTCGCAAATCCGGCAGCAACCGAAAGCATCAATAATAATAATGTACACAACTTTTTCATGACAATCATCTTTTAATATTTTTATACAATGATATCACCTGCAAAAATCGTGCCTGAATTAATTGCAAATTACGAATTACAAATTACGAATTACGAAACTCGGAGACCATTTTGTAATACGGATATATCGCATACGCCATTTCAACCTGTTTATGCCTGCAATAGACGACGGGCGGAGACTTTTTTATCCACGAATTTCACGAATTTTTATCGAATTGCACGAATTAAAAAATCCTTCGGATTTTTTCGCTTCGCGCTCTGTCACTGTTCACTGTTAATTGTTCACTGTTCTCTGTTCACTGTTCTCTGAAACGCTATTCTTTCGGTTCCGTTGGCGATGATGACAGTTCCGCAGCGGATAAATCCGTTTTTCATCAGGATATTTTGCATGACGATATTATCGCGATGAGTATCGACTCTGATATTGCCGCACTGTTCGAAACACCATTGCAGACAGGCTGCCGCTATTCCTCTGCTGTTTCTCCTTCCCGCCAGACGGTGTATAACTCCGTAAGGGTCGTCGTTCAGCCATTTGCCGTCGTATATTACGGAATAAGTCGGATCGTCTCCCCGAATGAAACAGAAAGTTCCGACTGTTTCGTCATTGTCGTCGATGCAAACATAGCTGTTTCCTTTCGATATGTCGTCCATGATTAATTCCCGGGAAGGATAGCCGTTAATCCATTGATTTCCGTTTCCCGTTTCCGTCATGAACAGTTTTGCATCGTCGTATATATTCATGATAATATTGATGTTTTCCGCATGAGTTTTCCTAATCTTCATCATCTTATGATTTGGGTAGTGATCCAGCTGGGGCTCGAACCCAGGACCCCATCCTTAAAAGGGATGTGCTCTACCTGCTGAGCTACTGAATCCTAAAAAGCGAGCGCAAAGGTACTGCTTTTTTTATAATCACCAAATTTTTCTCCGAAAATTGCGGATGTTTTCCGTCCGTTTCCGTTATATCTGTCTTGCAACAATGCTGTTATGACGGAACGGATGCAAAGTGACAGAATCCGTATTTTGCCGGCAGTACGGTTCGATTATCGCCCGAAAACGGCAAAATAACGGCTATATGTCGAATCCGACGCCTCCTCCGCCGAATCCGCCTCCTCGTCCGCCGCCGAATCGTCCGCCGCCGTCTCCCGTTCTTTCACCGTCTCCCCGTTCGAGCGGCATACCTTCTTCCATGTTTCTTTCGCGTCTCTGTGAGCCTTTGAAACTCCTGAACCGGTAGGTGAAGCCGAGTATGAAATAGCTGCCGACGGTGTTGCTCGCGGAGTATCTCAGCGATTGTGCGCCGGATGTTCGCGAGATGTTACTGCGCTGTTGCAGAATGTCGTATATGCTGAATTTTATTGTCCCGCCCTTGTCTTTGAACACCTGTTTCTGTATCGAAGCGTTCCACAGCCATTCGTTTTGTTTGAACCCGTCGGAATAACCGGAGTTGGTCGAATAGTTTAAATCCGAATTTATACCGAAATCCCATGGCAAATAGATGGTTGTGGAGGCGTTTCCTCCGTAGTTGAACACCTCGCTGCTTATCTGTCCGGCAAGACTTTTGTCCGTTTTCGAATATCTTACATTTCCCCTTATGGAAAGGTCGAACAGGTCGGAACGGTACGAAGTTCCGATGTTTTGACCCAGCGACAGGTCGCCGGTCGTATTCAGTTCGCCGTTGATAAAGCCGTTGGATTCCGAATAGCCGATATTGCTTGTCGAATTGACGGAGAATTTCCTGTTGAAGAACGATTTGTTTATCATGAAACGTGCATCCGCATTCCTGTTTCCATTGACGTTGCGGTATGTGCTTTCGCGTTTTCCCACACTGTCCACAAGCGAGTAATTAACTATGGCGTTGGTGGTAAAGCTGAAATTTGCCGACGAAGTGATGGTCATTGTTCTGTCCTGATTGGATTTCAGGAACTGCGCCCGGAAATTGTTTCTGAACGACGGATTCAAATCCGGATTGCCGTAGGTTATATTCAGAGGATTCGATTCGTCTCTGACATTCGACAGCTGGCTCGTACTCGGCTGGTTTACCGAGCCGGTATAGTTGATTCTCAGGTTTGTCTGCCTGTCCCATCTGTAAATAAACTGAACTATTGGCGCAAAATTCACCACATTGTTGGTTATCGTGTATGCCGTATCGGGTTCAAATGTTTTGCTTTCCGAATTTGAAGGTTGAACGGCAACACCTACGGTGTAGTTGTATTTTTCGCGAATCGACTGGAAATTAAGCCTTATCTCCTGATTTCCGAAATCGTTTTCCAGCCTTTTTGTCGAAGCGGTATCCACAATGTCGTAGTTTCCGTAACCGTCGTTTTTGAACGTCCGCCTGTCCTGTTCGGAGTTGTTGCTTCTGTATCTGTACGACAGTTGCAGGAAATTGTTTGTTCCGAGAGGTTCGACATACGACAGAAATCCGCTCCAGTTGTAGCTGTTGTTTACGGTGTTGTATATCTGGTTGGTGATTACGCTGCGGGTTCGCGAATTTTTATAGTCTGTTCGCGAATCGTTCGAGCCTTCGGCATCCTGGTCCGAAACACCGCCCGAAATACTGAAACTTAATGTTCTCCCCTTTTTTCCGAATTTGTGGCTGAAATCCAGATTGCCGTTGAAACTCGTGTTGGCTGTTGTTGAGCGATATTCCGAATATCCCCAGTTTATCGAATCGTTCGGGTCGATTAGAGTTGTCAGATATGCACCCGACTGCTGATTGGTATTTTTTGTATACGACAGATTCGGAGTGAATATCAGCCGGGTATTTTCGCTCGGCGTCCATTCCATGCGAAATTCCGTGCGGACATTGTTTCCGGTGTTGTTACCCGTCTGATTGCTTGTCTCATACTGGTCGCCGGCGGTAATGTAATTCTGGGTATAATTATTTGAAATCACCTGATTGTTGGTGTTTCCGTATCTGACATTCCCGCCCAGCTTGAATTTCGAGGACAGTTCCGACGCAAAATTAAATCCTCCGTTCGACGAGCGAAGGATTCCGTTGCGTCCTCCGAAAGACATTCCTCTCGACGGTCTGTCGCCCATTGAACCGCCCACGTCGGTGAAATTCGTGTTGTTTGTGTTGTTCGAACTTCCTATCAAAGTGAACTGATTGTCGTTTTTTGCATAGTTTGCCATCAGATTTGCCTCATACCGGTCTTTGTTTCCATAGCCTGCCGATGCGTTTCCGAAAAGTCCCTGCTTCATACCGGGTTTGACCGTCAGGTTTATGACCGATTCTTCTTCACCGTCGTCGAATCCCGTCATTTCCGCCATATCCGACTTTTTGTCCCATACCTGCACTTTATCGACCATTGCGGCGGGCAGATTTCGGGAAGCAACCTTCGGGTCGGTGCTGAAAAATTCCTTTTTGTCCACATATATTTTCTTTATCTCCTTGCCGTTAATCGTGATTTTTCCCTCCGAATCCACTTCCGCGCCGGGCAATTTTTTGATTAAATCTTCCACAACGGCGCTTGGCAGCACTTTGTACGAATCGGCATTAAATTCTATCGTGTCGCCCCTGATTACCATTTCCGGAGCCGCGCCGAAGATGACGGTCGAATCAAGCATAATGTCGGTTTCTTCCAGTACAATAGGTTCCGGAATATTCATGTTTCCGGTTGCCCTGATTATTCTGAAATTGTCGAGATATCCGAGGAAGGAAGTTTTGAGGATGTACTCTCCGGCAACGGTGCTGATGCTGAAAGTTCCTTCCTTGCCGCTAAGCGCGCCTGTTACGTTGCTGCTGTCCTTGATGTTCAGCAGCTGAACGGTAGCCTGCGCTATCGGCTCTTTGTTACTGTCCGTCACCGTACCGGAAACGGAAACGGAAACCTTGTCCTGAGCATATAAACCGGTGCATGTCAATGCAAATATCAAAACGCAAACCGGACGGAGTGTTTTCGTAAAGCTGCCTGCAAATAATCTTTTATGCCTGCAAACGTTAAAAAAGTGTAAATCTTTCATCATTCTATAATTTTAATTTATCGCACAAAACTACAATGTCCAAGTAAATGACGGTACGTTTTTCTGACTGAAACGGCATTTTGAGGACATGGATTATCAAAAATATTGCCCCGAATAACTTTCCCGATGCTGCCGAATTTCGTATTATTTTACAGGATTAGTATTATTTTACAGGATTAACAACCTGAGTTCTGTTCAAGAAATAGTCCGTTAGGACTTGCATATCAATAGAAATGAGCATCTGTGCCTGTCTGTTTCCCCGTAGGGGATTCATGGAAACGGACGGGCAATGAATCCCCTACGGGGAATTTTGAGGAAAACCGTATCGTTTTCTATTGATATTTATGCCCTAACGGGCAAATCGCTTAGTTTTCGACAATTTATCAATTATTCTTATCCGGAACTCAGGTTTACAGGATTTGCGGGAGTCGTATCCTGAAAATCCTGTTAATCGTGTAAAATAATCCTGCAACCCCAAAAAAAAATTTGTTCATTTGATAAAATATTTTTACCTTTGCGGCAGTTTTTTTGCAGTAATTATGGATGACAATTTGCAACTTTCGGAGTACTCTCCGCAATTTTTGAAAAAGTCCCCCGAAACTTTG
>JAISSE010000246.1 GCA_031273285.1 Prevotellaceae bacterium | reverse complement strand
TGACTGTAAGGCTTTTCGGGCGCAAGTTTATCCAGCCAGACATCCATGTCGTGATGCAGCCCGCTTTCGTCATCGTTGATAAACACGCTTGCCGTAATATGCATGGCATTAACCAGCAGCAAGCCTTCCCTTATGCCGCTTTCCGCAAGACAGGCATCGATGTCAGGCGTAATATTGATAAATTCCCGCCTTGATACCGTATTAAACCACAATTCTTTTCGATATGTTTTCATGACCTGATTCCCTGTTCCCGAAAAATCGAGACTGTCTTGTGAAAGCACGCGGATGACGCAGATTATAAGTATTTTCGCAGATAAATAAAAGAACCGGTTACAATAAACGCCATATTATCAAATAAGTAATAATCTGCGTAAATCCGTTAAATCTGCGTTCTCAGCGTGCCGAATTGCCAAGACATCCCCGACCGCAAACCGAAAATATTTTTATACGCCTATTACAATAGGCATCAGTAACATCAGCAAATCGTCGCTGGAATCTTCTGTTTCGACGGGTATAAACAAGCCCGCTCTGCCGGGGTCGGAAAGTTCCATACTGACTTCCGCAGTCGGCAGATTCGACAGAATCTCAATCAGAAACGGCGATTTAAAGCCTATTTCGATATCTTCGCCCTCGTAACGGCAATTTATCCTTTCGTTTGCGGAAATGGAGAAATCGAGGTCCTGAGCCGAGATATTTATTTCGTTGCCTGCTATTTTCAATTTGACAAGATTGCTTGCCTGATTCGAGAATACGGCAACACGACGCACGGCGGTCAGAAGTTCGACCCTGTCGGCAACGATTTTCTTCGGGTTATCTATCGGAATCACACTGTTGTATGCCGGAAATACCCCTTCGATAAGACGGCAGGCCATGTTGAAGCGCGGAGATGTAAAGATGGCATGTTTGTCGTTGAAATTCAGCGAAACGGGAAATTCATCCTTAACCAGCAAGCCTCTGATGTAATTCGCGGGTTTCTTGGGCAATATGAATGAGCAGTCGTTGTCTGCCGATATGTTCGACAACTTGTAGCGAACAAGTTTATGCGCATCCGAAGCGACAAAAGTTATACTGTCGGTTTTGATATCAAAATAGATACCGTTCATTGTCGGGCGCAGTTCGTCGTCGGCTGTGGCAAATATGGTTTTCGATATTCCTTCGCCAAGTTGATACGAATTGATGTTTACAGTGTTGAAATCGCCCTCAATGTCCTGCATCTGAGGATATTCTTCGGCTGGCGAACACGGAAGATTCGATTTTCCCGACGACCAGCTGATTTCAGCCATCAGAGTGTCGGGGTTCACGATAAAAGTGAGCGGCTGCTCCGGAAATTCCCGCAAGGTGTCCGTCAGCAGTTTCGCGGGTATTGCGACTTCCCCTTCCATTTCCACGGTGTTTATCGGTAAATTTACCATTAACGTTGTCTCCATATCCGAAGCAGTTATCAACAGCACGTTATTGTGCAACCGGAATAAAAAATTATCCAGTATGGGCAATATGGTTCTGCTTCCGATAACCTTATTTATGGATTGTAGCGAAGACAATAATTCAGAACTAGATACTACGAATTTCATTTTATTATACTATTAAATGTTTGCTGCAAAGGTATTAAAAATTTAAATGTATTACAAAAATATAATTATTAATTTTTGTAAAATACACATATTTAGCGCTTATGAATATTGAATTTTTATCGGAAATGCCGTAAAAACCGGATATGTCGCCGTATTTTTTCATCATTCGGAGCGTTTTTTCCATGAATTTTCATTTTTTAATTCCCGACGTTTTCAATTCTTTTCGAATCCACCGGATAAACAGCGCCAATGAAGCCAAAGTACAGATATATCCGAAGATGTAGCCGATATTCGACGACAGACCGAATCCTTCGGGTGCGATCATAATATACGTCGATACCACCATTGTCATAAACAGCGAAGGGAGCAGGGTTATCAGGTAGAATTTTTTTTCTTTTGCCAGATAAACCGTGATTGTCCAGAGAGTTGCGGTTGCAAGTGTTTGATTTGCCCATGCAAAATAACGCCATATGACATCGAAATTGATTTGCAGAATGCCCAGTGCGATGATAAACAGGGGCAGCGCCACTATAATGCGGTGAACGATTGATTTCTGGCTGTATTTGATAAAATCGGCGACAATCAGACGCGCGGAGCGGAAAGCCGTATCGCCCGATGTTACCGGAGCGGCAATCACGCCTGCAATTGCCAGCAAACCACCGAACTTGCCCAGCCATGAATGAGCGATTGTATCCACAACTACGGCTGCGTTGTTGCCGTGTTCACCAAGAAATTTCTGCAACCCGCCGACCGAATCGAAAAAACTTATCGCCGCCGCCGCCCAGATCAGCGCGACAATACCTTCGGCAACCATTGCTCCGTAGAATACGCGCCGACCCTGACGTTCGTTTTTCAGGCAACGCGCCATCAGAGGCGACTGGGTTGCGTGGAAGCCGGAAATGGCGCCACATGCTATGGATATGAACAGCATCGGAAACAGGGGGTACCTGTCGGATTCTGGATGCATGTTGCGCAAGCTGGAAAAACTCATTTCGGGCATTGACCATCCGTTAAAAATCAGGCATATGACGATTCCCAGTGCCATAAACAGTATCGCAAACCCGAAGAACGGATAGATTTTGCCAATCAGTTTGTCTATCGGCAACAGGGTTGCCACTATATAGTAGCCAAAAATGATTATGCCCCACACCGTAGTGTCCATGCAGGCGGGAGTCATATTTGCCAGAAGTTTTGAAGGACCCGCAACAAACACGGCGCCAACCAGTACCATAAGCAGCACGGTGAATGCCCTCATGAACTGCTTGAATCCCGTTCCCATATATTTACCGACGATTTCGGGCAGACTGATACCGTTGTTCCGGATGGAAAGCATACCCGAAAAGTAGTCGTGCACGGCTCCTCCGAAAATCGTTCCGAAAACAATCCATAAAAATGCGGCATGACCGTACATCACACCCATGATTGCACCGAAAATCGGTCCCAAACCGGCAATATTCAAAAACTGGATCAGAAAAATCCGCTGCCAGCTCATCGGCACAAAATCTACGCCATCGGTATGAGTGTACGCCGGAGTTTTCCTGTCGGGCTGTATAACGAAAATCCGCTCAACAAGTTTGCCGTATAAAAAATACCCCGCGACAAGCAAAATTATGGAAACAAAAAACGTAATCATCCGTTTCGACTTTGGGATTTATTCGCATTTATTTAATCCAGTACTGATTACGCCCTAACAAACCGTGTTTGTCGAGCGAACCCCGCACAAGCAGTTTGCCCGATTTTGCGTCGATAGCGATGGAAGCGTAGTATTTTTTCCCGTTTTCAGGGTCAAGTACGGTGCCTCCTTTCAGGGTTTTGCCTTCGGCTTTCATTCCGGTGATGATAACCAGCCCCTGAATGGGTTTATTCCTGTTTTCGCCTTCGCATTTGTCGCACACGGCGTCGGCATATTCGTACAGTTTTTCTATTTTCCCGTAATACAAACCGTCGGCAGAGTCCCTGTATATGCGTACTAATGAGCGTATTTTGCCCGAATTGTCGTCCACCGTTTTCCATTCGCCCAATATTGCCGAAACCTGCGCGTCGGCAGAATACGACAGCAATAATGCGGCAGAAAGTATAACACTGCGTACCAAACTGTTGCAACAATATGTCATAACCATATGTTTCTTACCGTTTCCTGCATTTTCGTGAAATTTTCTTCCATGCTTTGCAGGAGTTTAAACTGTGCCAGCGAACGTTCGAGGTTGTGTTTCGGACTTTTTATTTTATAATAGATATCTCCGTCGATATAATCGGTGAGAAATCTTACGGTTTGCATGTATGTAAGCAATTTCGCGCCTAAAGCAAGATTGTCGACTTCCGAATCGGTGAGAAATTCCCTTGCCGTTCGCAGATAACCTCTTGTATAAGCCTCAAATATGGCAAGATTTACGGATACGTTATCAAGCTCCGTATCATCTTCTTTTCCGTTATTGGCTCCCGTACGCATGAAATCGCCGAAATCGGACAGGACATAGCCCGGCATGACGGTATCCAGGTCGACAACACACAAAACTTCTTTACCGGCGGCATCGAACAGCACATTGTTTACTTTTGTATCACAGTGATTTATGCGCTTGGGCAATTTCCCTTCCCTGTGAAGTTTTTCGGGAAGACACATTTCTTCGGCGCGTTTTTCGATTTCATCGACCAAATACCGCACTTCCGACAGACGTCCCGCCTGATTGTTTTTGACGGATTCTCTGAAGGTTGCCAGCCGGCTTTCCATGTTGTGAAAATCAGGGATTGTCTCATACAGAGGTTCTCCCGGCATATCGGCAAGCATATTCTGAAATTCGCCGAAAGCCGCTCCCGTTTTTTCCGCAAGTTCGGGCGATATGCTGTCGAAACTTTTGCTGTTTTTTATGAAATCCATTAATCGCCAATAATTTCCGTCGGCATCAAGATGATAATACTTACCGTCTTTCGCCGGAACAAGATTCAAAACCCTCCGTTCGATATCCGTTACGCCCTTCTCCTTCAGTTTCGATTTGATGTGCGTGGTTACGCGAACAATGTTGTTTTGCAATTCGGGGACATTCTTGAATATTGCATGATTAATTTTTTGTAAAACATACTCTTCACCGTCAACAACCGCTTTATAGGAGTCGTTGATATGTCCCGCTCCCAGAGGAGCCACATGAATATCGTTTCCCGAAACAAACGATTTTACAATTTCTTTAAACTTTTCCATTCTATTTTTTTTTTAAAAACCGACAATAAAATTCGCTTCAAATGTAGTAAATTTCTGCTTACCGCGATATTTTTCTTTATTTTATTTTCGAAATATTTGTTTTTCAATGAATCATAATCCGGTATTTTAGCCACGAATGACACGAATGACACGAAACGAAGTTCGACGCAGTCAATTTTAGCCACGAAACGAAGTTCGATGCAGTCAATTATCACGAATTTTAATCGAGACGCAAGTTCGACGTAACCAAAGACCGCAAAGTTTATATCGCCGACACTATTCCCTTTGCGCCCTTCGCGAAACACTTTGCGAACTTTGCGGTTAAATAAAGTTTTTTAACGCAAAGGGCGCAAAGAAACCGCAAACGTAAGTTCGGCGTAGCCAAAGGGCGCAAGGTTTATGTTGCCGACATTATTTCCCTTTGCGCCCTTTGCGGTTCATTTGAACTCTCAACTCTCAACTCTCCCGCCTCCCAATTCTCAATTTTTTTTGTCTGTAATTAAATTTTTAGTACTTTTGCGGTCATTTATAATTTGAAAAGTAGATTATTTTATGAAGATTTTTTATAGCGGCTTTTTTATTACGGTATTTATTCTGTTGTGCGGGGCAAAAGCTCCGGCTCAGACCGTGCCTGCTTCGGGAGGCTACAGCAGTGGTACTCTGGATTATTATTTCCACATAATCGGGAAAAATGAAACATTGAGCCGGATTGCACAGATATACAATCTTTCCGTAAACGAAATACTTGAAGTCAATACGACCATTTCCGACCCCGAAAAAATCGTTGAAGGGCAGAAAATCAAAGTCCCGAACTACAGTCATTTCATCGACAAATACCCTCACGACCGGTGGAATTTTATTCTCTACAGGGTGAAACAGGGCGACAAGCTGAAAAGTATTGCCAAAGAGTTCAATACCGACGTCGATGACATCAGGAATGTGAATCGGAAAATCGAAAACAAACCCGTCGCGGGTTCCGAAATACGGGTGCCCGTGCGCAAACAGGTCGCCCGAACGCAAAACTCCGATAACAGGGACGCAAAAAAAGAACCCGAAAAAGAGGATAAAGGCAAACAGGAACAGGACGGACAGCCGTTCACAAATCCCGCGCTTACATTCAACTGGGGAAACAGTACATCCAAACCCGCAGTAAACGAAACCCCCGTCAGTGCCGGCTGTGTCGAATATCTCTATAAATCGGGAACGGTATTTCGAGTATCGCTCATTGCGCCTCTGAAAACAGGCGACGGAAAAATAGATTTGTCGGGAACTTCGTTCCTGAGCGGAGCGCTGATTGCGGTGAACGAAATGAAAAATAACGGATTGACGGTAAAACTTAATCCGTTTGACGCCGGAAGCCGGGACGGTATCAACCGCATCCTCCGGTCGCCCGAACTGAGAGAATCCGATATTATAATCGCGCAGGTAGCTTTCGACGACCTCGTCAGACTTGCCGAATTTGCCGCCGAAAACAGAATCCATCTGGTGGTGCCCGACGAAAGCAAGGCTCGGTCGCTTGTCGGAAACAATCCGTACATCATACAGTTACACCCCGAAGATGATGTCGTTTACAATAAAATCATCAGCAAACAGTTTGACGAAAGCGTTTTGCCCATCCTGCTCAAACCGGAAAAACCGGACAGCGTGGCGCTGGAAAACTACAGGGCGACGCTGAAAAAACGTTTCGGAACTTTCAGGGAACAGACACATGCAATGGGATTGAGAAATTTGGCGTACACGGATATTCTGGACATAAACAAACTCAACCTGTTTTTTGTGTGTCCTGCCGCCGAACCGTCGAAAAATCAGCCTTTCGTGTCCGACCTGATAGACCGGCTGAATACGGTGCAGAAATACCGGATAAGCGTTTTCGGCAGACATGAATGGCAGGATTTCGAATTAATCGAAAAAAGCCGGTATTTCAACACCAACGTGCATCTGGTTCAACCCATGTTTGTCGATTACACCGCCGATGCGACAAAACTGTTTGTGCAGCGATACCGCAAGGCATACAACAGCGAACCGGGGAAACATGCTTTTCTCGGATACGACGTGATATATTATTTTCTGGCGGTACTGAGAAAATACGGACCCGAATTTCAGGATTGCGTTTCCGGATTCGAGTCGGCACTGCTCCAGTCGCGCTACAAACTCGTCAGACACAATGCCGCCGACGGTTTTATCAACGAAGGATGCTTTCTTCAGGAATATACCCGCGAAAGTATCGAAATTAAAAGAGAATGAGTTTGAAAATAAATATTTTGCAATACCGCAAAGCCATAATCTTTTTCTTTGTGGCTTCCGTCGTGATATTGCTTTTCATGCCGGAGGGCAGAAAGTTCAAATACGAATTTAATCAGGGCGAGCCGTGGCTGCACGAAGATTTGAGCGCTCCCTTCGATTTTCCCGTTTACAAAAGCGTCGCGGAACTGGAGGAGGAGCAGGCTCGCGTCCGAAAGCAGTCGTTGAACTATTTTATCCTCGATTCTTCGGTTGTCGTAAAACAACTTTTTCTTTTGCAGGAACAGGTTGGTTCCGGTTACGACGACAGCCTGCCGGCGATACTGCAGGAGCAGTTTACGGCACTGTACAGCAGGGGAATAATCGACATGTCCGCATTTTCGGAACTCGAAGACAGGTCGATAGCGGTGGTCAGAAAAAACACATACGGGGAAACTCCCGTATCCGAACTGTTTACACGGCATTCCGCCTACGAATACATTAACGGCGCGATTCCGAAACACTATCATGCGGACATTCCGAATCTCGCTCAATTCATCGTTCCCAATCTGATTTTCGACGAAACTTTGACGTCAAAAATCAGGAACAGGAATCTTGACGCGATTTTGCCGACCGAGGGAATGATAAGCGAGGGAGTTAAAATAATCGCTCACGGCGAACAGATTACCCCCGAAATATTTAAAACTCTCTCGTCTCTGAAAAGAGAATACGAAAAAAGTGCTGTCGCCGGCAACAGGTTTTTGACGATACTGGGACGTCTGTTTCTTGTCCTCGGCTGCATGGGGTGCATATTCGCTCTGCTTCTGACTTTTCGCCGGACAATGCTTGCCGAAAACAGATGTCTTGTCTTCATCCTTACACTGCTGACATTCTTCATTATCCTTGCATTGCAGATTCTGAAGGTGCATCCGAATCTGATTTACGTCATCCCGTTCACCATCGTGCCGATATACATATCTTCGTTTTTTTACTCGCGTCCAGCCATTTATCTGCATTTCTTCATGATTCTTCTTATCGGAAGTTTTGTTCCCGCAAGTTTCGAGTTTGTATTCATCAATTCCATGGCGGGAATAACCGCGGTCATCGGATTTAAAAGGAGTTACGAAAGAGGAGAACTGTTTTTTACGGGACTGCTGATTTTTTTGGTTTACGTAACCGGATATGTTTCCCTGAAACTGATTCACGAAGGCAGTTTGTCCGATTTTATCTGGTTTGTGCCGATTTTATTGCTTATAAACAGTTTGTCGGTAATAATACTGTATCAGTTCACGTTTTTATTCGAACGCCTTTTCGGATTTGTCTCGATTTCACGGCTTGTCGAACTGTCCAACACCAATCGCAAGCTGCTTAGAGATTTGACGGAGATAGCGCCGGGTACGGCACAGCATGTTTTGCAGGTTGCAAATATCGCCGAAGCCGTTATCGGCAACATCGGAGGCGACCCGCTGTTAGTCCGTGCGGGAGCAATGTATCACGACATCGGGAAAATGAAAAATCCGGCTTTTTTCATCGAAAATCAACCTTCCGGCATCAATCCTCACGACAAAATTTCGCCCGAAGAAAGCGCACGGATAATTATCGAACATGTTACCTACGGCATCGAACTTGCTCACAAACATCATCTGCCGAATGCGATAATCGATTTTATCAAAACGCATCACGGCAAGTCGCTTGTGTATTTTTTCTATATGAAATATATGAACGAACATCCCGACGACAAGGATGCTGCCCGAAAATTTACTTATCCCGGTCCGAATCCTGCGACAAAGGAAATGGTTGTCGTCATGATGGCTGATTCGTGCGAAGCGGCGTCACGCAGCCTCGCGCATCCCGACGAAACAAAACTGAACGACCTGGTCGATAAAATCATCGACCGCCA
>JAISSE010000116.1 GCA_031273285.1 Prevotellaceae bacterium | reverse complement strand
GTCAGAGGCGGTTCATGGAAAGATATTTCGTATTTCATACAGGTAGGAGCAAGAAATTATGATTTTATGGACAGTACGCACTCATATATAGGTTTCAGGACGGTCAGGGACGCTGTTGTGGACGCTCTGCCCAATTAAATATTTGATAACATAAATAACAGAATATAAATTAAAAAAATAGAACGAATATGAATTTTTTAGAAGGTAAAGTAGTAAAACGTCTTATCGCCGTGGCTTACGGCTTGGGAGCTTCGGTTGTTATTCTGGGAGCGCTTTTCAAACTTATGCACTGGCCCGGAGCAAGCACAATGCTGGTAGCAGGCATGGGTACGGAAGCCGTAATATTCATCATATCGGTATTTGAAGCCCTGCCCAGAGAATATCACTGGGACGCGGTTTTCCCCGAATTATCCGAAAATCATGCTTCCGGCAGTCAGCATGTATCTCAAACTCAACGTCCGCAACAACATGCGGGAGGCAGCGTAAATTTCGATTTGAATATCGACCGGACAACTACGGACGGACTGAAAGAAAATATCCGCAAGTTTTCGGATTCGATGAATCAAATGTCCGGACTTTCCAGTCTTGTATCGGCGGCATCGGAGTTAACGGGAAAAATGTATTCGACTTCGGGCGCGATTGTGTCGGTGGGCGAATCTGCCGGCGCTCTGTCGGATTCGTACAGCAAAGGCTCGCTGGCGATACAGCAGCTTAACGAACAATCCAAGGCAGGACTGGAACAGATACACTCCGGTTACGAATATTACCGCGGACAGCTGGAAGCGCTGGGACGTACCATGGGTGCGCTCAATTCGTCCTACGAATTATATTTGCAGGAAACCAAAAAAGTGCAAAACGATTACATCACCCTGCACGGCGATATCCAGCAGTTAGCCGGTAATGTCAATGTTTCCATAAGCGAGACACAAAAGTTAGGCGCCCAGATGGCAAGTCTGAATAATAATGTAGAAAATCTGAACTCCATCTACGGAAGCATGTTGACTGCAGTGAACTCGGTTTTGAATAAATAAAAAATTACAATAATGGCTGGAGGAAAACAAACACCAAGGCAGAAAATGATTAACATGATGTATTTAGTGTTGACGGCAATGTTGGCGCTGAATGTTTCTGCCGAAATTGTGGATGCTTTTGCTAAAATTGAACGGGGATTGGACCAGACAATTATCATTACCGATATCAAGAATGTCAATACTTTGAATTTCTTCGAAAATGCTGTTGCCGAACTGGGGCAAAAAGCAGTGGAATGGAGAGACAAAGCGAAAATAACAAGAGACAGGACAGTTGAAATCAAGAACTATATACAGGATCTGAAGATTGAGCTAATCAGGACAGCCGACGGAGAGCAGACAACCGCTGTTGTCGACGGGAGAATATATGCCGACAGCATAGGAAAAATGGACGACCTCAATGTGGCAAACCAGATTCTGCTGGGTGTGAACGACAACGGTAAAGCGTACGAACTCCATGCCAAAGTTCTGGAATATAAAGAATTTCTGCTGACGGATGTGGTAAGCGACAATGCCGAAATAGAGTCGTTTATCAACGAATTGCTGGATTTTTCGAATCCCAAGAAAGGGATAACCGACGTAAGGGACTGGGAAACATTCACGTTCAACAGCACTCCCCTGATTTCGGCGGTTGCCCTGCTGAGCAAGATACAGGTAGATATTCTGAATTGCGAAAGCTATGTGCTTGAACATTTAAGGTCGCGCATAGGTAAGGACGACCTCAAAATATCGAATGTGGAAGCGGCGGTCAGCAATCCCAACGGAATGATAATGAAAGGCTCTTCGGGTGAAGCGGAAGTATTTCTGGTTGCATTCGACGAATCCATACAGGCAGAAGCCCATGTGGGAGGAAGAACTATCCCGATGAGGGGCGGCAGGGCAAAAATTCCTTTCTCCGGCTCAAACATCGGTCCCGGCGCAGTATCGGGAGATATAACATACCGCAATGCTTCGGGCGAAACGGAACGGAGAAACTTCAAATTTGAATACTACGTTGTCGAACCTTCGCTGGCGATTTCGCCGACCAAAATGAACGTCTTCTATCTGGGAGTTGATAATCCGATAGATCTTTCGGTTTCGGGAGTTTCGCAAAAAGATGTTGACGTCAATATTACCAACGGGACAATGACTCCTGTCGGACAGGGCGGGTCATACATAGTGAAACCCACTGCCATAGGGAAATGCAACATCTCCGTGACGGCAACGGTGAACGGAGAAAAGAAAAATATGGGCGTGAGAGAATTCAGGGTTAAACGTGTCCCCAATCCCGAACCTTCGCTGTTCGGCATAACGGGCAAATCGGTTACCAGAGGGCAACTGAGCGCCGTACAGGGTGTTGTCGCCGAAATGAAAGATTTCGATTTCGATTTGCATTTCGATGTTATATCGTTCACTGTAGAAGTAATGACGGCAGACTTTCTCAAGGCGGAATCTTCGAACAGCGCTCAATTCACTCAGGCGCAGAGAAAATTAATGACGGATGCCAAAGTAGGTTCTAAAATATTTATAACGGAAATCAAGGCAAAAGTGCGAGGCACCAACGATGTCAGGGATTTGCCTACTATTGATTATAAAGTTGGAGGTTAATTAAAAAATATATTTATATGAAAAAGATTTTAATTTTTAACGTATTGTTTACTTTCCTGTTCGCTTATGTTTCGTTTGCACAGGAAGAAGAAGTTACTGAAAATGAGGATGCGGAGGAAGTGGGATTTATGACTCCCAAAACGGATATTTTCGACAAGGCAATAGTGGAAGAAAAAAAGCCTGTCGAATATGCTCAAATCAATGAAGCGGACGTCCTGTGGTCGCGGTTTCTCTGGAGAATCGTTGACTGCAGAGAGAAACTGAATTTCCATCTGTATTATCCGACTGATGATATGGAACACCGGAAAAGTCTGGCGCAGGCGCTGGTCGATGGCGTCAGGAACAGGAAAGTTCAGGCTTACGGAGATGAAAATTTCACAACAATAGTCCCGTTAGAAAAAGTTATGGAAAGGTTGGGTGCCGCCGACAAGGAAATACGTCAGCCGAAAATGGATGGTACCGGAGACACTTTCCTGATACAAAAAGGATTTGTGAACTGGAGATTAGTGAGAGAATACAAGATCAAGGAAAAATGGTTTGTCGATAAAAAACATTCAAGAATGGATGTGCGTATTCTCGCTATATGTCTCATAAAAGTATTTAAAAAAGACGAG
>JAISSE010000103.1 GCA_031273285.1 Prevotellaceae bacterium | reverse complement strand
ATTTAATTATTAATTTATAAATCAGGCACAAAGGTACGAAAATAAATTCAATTATGCAACTCTTTTTTATTATTTTTTTATCGTTTTTTTTCTTCTTCTTAAACGGAACTCAGGTTTTGCGCTTTCTTTGCGTTCCCTGCGTTTAAAAAATATCTCTTTCCATACATCCTCATTCGCTTCGCACTTTCCGTTCATACATCATACATCATTGTTCCGATAGATACGGCATTGCAGAGACGTGGCGCGCCGCGTCTCTACGGTGAATCTGCGCATGACTGACAATCCTGTGAATCCTGCCAATCCTGTGAATCCTGTGAAAAAAAAATCAGGGCAACTCGATTAACTGAGTTACCCTGACCAACAAACAACCACCAACTAAATAAAAAAACTAAAAACCGAAATTTTCTATTTCCTTTTCCTCTTTTTCCTGTTCTTCAAAAGGTTGAGCCTTGCCCTGTACGGCATGACCTTCGACGTGTATTGCACGGAACGGACGTACCGGACAGATGAACTCGCATCCGCCGCAGCCTACGCATATGTCGATATTGATATGCGGAATCGTCAGTCCCTCTTTATATGGAATCATGGTAACCGCCTGTGTCGGGCAGTGTTCCGAACATGCGCCGCAGTTTGTTTCTTCGGTTTGCACAATGCAGATTTCGCGGGTGAAGACCACATGCCCTCCCTGATTCAGATGTTTTTCTTCTTTGGTAAGCTGTTTGATAGCTCCGGTCGGACATACTTCCGAACAGACGGTGCAGTCGAAATTACAGAAACCTTTTTCGAAATACATTGTCGGCTGCATGATTCCTGCAAGACCGTATTCCAGAAAGGCGGGTTTCAGTACCCGCGAAGGGCATTTGCCGATGCACAGATGGCACGAAGTGCAGTGCTTCAGCATGTTTTCGGCGCTTGCCGCACCCGGAGGCAGGACGGGATGCCGGCGTACATAACTGCTGTTTCCCGTCGGATTGTTCATCACGTTTTCGGCTATCGCCACCGGAGCGGCAACCGCCGCAGCCATGCCGGCTATCATAAAGCGGCGTTTACTCTTATCGACGGAGTGTTCCGCAACCGCACTGTCTTTCCGTAATCCGTAATTTGTAATTCGTAATTTACGAAAATGCAGGGCATTTCTTCGGCAGGCATTCAGACAGTTGAAGCAATCCACACAGCGGCTGCTGTCTACGGTTTTCTGTTTGCTGTCTATGCACGCGGTTTTGCATTTCATTTCACATGCTCCGCAACTGTTGCATTTACTTTTATCTATCCTGATTTTGAAAACGGAAAATCTGCTTAGAAATCCCAAAACGGTACCTGCCGGACAGATGGTATTGCAGTAGGTACGTCCGTGTTTCCAAGCCAAATAGCCGACAATACCCAGGGTCAGTATCGCTACCGCAAGGGCGAATACACTCATTATGAATATATCCGTTTTGTAGAACGTATAATTCCCGAATGAGGTGAAGATTGCTTCCAGAACATTGTTGCCCGCCATGTAAATCGGACGAAAGACATTGGTAACTATCCGTCCATAAGCGCTGTACGGGTCGATAAATGCCAGTATCAGCGGGAATTTCAGGAAAATGGCTACAGACGCAACAAGTACTGAACCCCGCAGTATGTTTTTGGCTTTGCTGAATTTGTATCTTTTTTTCTTTTTTGCGGTACGTTTTGATATCCATGCTATTATATCCTGATATATCCCCATGGGACATATTGATGAACAGTACACTCGCCCGAACAGCAATGTCAGCAGAACCAATACAGTCAGTGTAACAAGAGCGGAAGCCAGAATTGCGGGAATAAGCTGTATCCCTGCCAGCAGATTAACCGTCCTGCCGGACATTAAATCCGCAAAATCAAGAAAATAGAATGTTATCAGCGAAAATAACACTATTGATATGCCTGCTCTTGTTTTCTTCAACATACGGGAATACGTGTTATCCTACCTTGATTCGCTTGATGTTCAGTTTCTCCAGATCCATCGTTCCCAGTCCCAGCGTTTGACCGTTGGCAAGGTGTCCGACATTCTCCAGCGGCATATTCCTGATTTGCCCGAAGAATTTTGCGGCGGCAGTATCTACCGCGACTATGTCTTTCGAGACGAAAAGGCTTTTGGTATCAACCACATCGGCGGTCGAACGTCCCTGCGGTCCGTTGGACTTCATTGTGCGGTAGGCATCGACGATATTCAGCACCGGCTTTTTCTCCATCGTGCAGATGTCGGCAATACACTGTTGAAGGTCGGTGCTGTGGAATATGCGTCTGTCCCAGACAATTCCCATGTAATTTTTCATGGAAATGGACAAATTCGCTCCTCCGTGATGTTTCAGTACGGGGACGTTAATCCATGCATCGCAGTCGAGTATCGCTTCGTGTATCTTGACGGTTTGCAACTTCCGGGCGTCGGGAAGTTTGATTTCCCTGTAGTACGATTCTTCGTGAGCCGGCGCCACTTTGGCTCCTTCCGCCTTGGCTGCCGCTTCGATGCCGCTGTTTTTGTAGCATTTTATCCAGTCGTCGCAAGTGTGGTCAAAGACCGTTACTTCCTTTGCTCCCGCCTGAAAGCATTGACGCACAATCTCGGCGATGAGCTTGGGATTGGTATTTCCCGCAAGTTCCGGCGATTTGTCCCAGCCGATATTGGGTTTTACGACCACTTTCCATCCTTTTTTGATGAATTTGGACATGCCGCCCAATTCGTCAATCGCCCGTTTGAACATTTCGTCCGGTTCGCCGCCCATAACGGCTACCATATCAACAGGTTTTCCGTCATGCGACTGAGCCATCAAATCCATTCCGTTTTTCGATTTAAACGTGATAGCCGCACCTGTAAGCGCTATCGTCTTTAAAAACTGTTTTCTGTTCATGATGATTTCATATTAATTTATTGACAATCATTTTTTATAATCTTACTTTTATAATCTTAAATTTATTCCTCCGAATACCGCAGTTTTCGGCATCGGATATCCGATATTGATTTCGTATTCCTGCGCCAGAAGATTTTCTCCTTTCACAAACAGCTCCAGTATTTTACAGATACTGTAGGCTGCTCTCAGATTCCACAGTGTAAACGAATCCTTTACCGTATTTGCTTCGGCTACGGAAGTATACAGATTTCCGATGTACTGAACGCCCGACGAAATTCTCCATTTCGATACGGAACAGTCGAAACCCGCATATAGTTTGTGTTCCGGAGCCGCCTCGATTTTATATTTCATGTTCAGCAGGCTGTAGTTTGCGGATAATCGCAGGTTTGAGGTGATGGTGAAGGACGACGCCAGCTCCAGACCGTAATTTTCAATCTCGCCGGTATTGACATTCAGAGGACCTCTGTCGGTAATTACCGTTTGTATGGCGTTATTGCCCCTGATATGGAACAGATTCACATCAAAACCCAGTTTGTAATCCAGAAGTTTCTGCGAAAACGACAGTTCGTAGTTCATCAGCTGTTCCGGTTTCAGGTCGGGATTTTGAGGCGGGAACATGTACATCTCTCTGATGGTGGGATTTCTGAATCCTTTGCTCACCACGGCTTTCAGCACCGTAACGTCGGATACCGGAAAACTAAGTCCCGCCTGCGGAACCCATTCCGTACCCGTCCGGCTGTTGTTATCGACTCTTATTCCGGCGTTTACCAGAAGTTTCGGGAATATGCTTTGCTCGATATTGAGATATCCGGCGATGTCGTTGATACCTTTCCTGACAATATCCGCATCCGGTCTGTTGTCGAGATAGCTGTTCCACGCATGACCGCTGAAACGCTGCAAGTCGAATCCCGCGGTAATCCGGTTTCCCGTAAAAAAGTTAAACAGCTGATACAGCGATATTCCGAACATGTTATCGGTTGAACGGAAATGATAGTCGCGGGGAGCGCCGTTCGGTCGGTATCCGTCGTCGATTTCGTGCAATCCGAAGTTATAGAAAAACTTCAGGGCGCCCGAAGTTTTGTCGTACCTGTTTTCAATCGAAAATGATGTTACGCCGCGGGTAACATCGGCGTCATTGTCCGTTATCGGGTCATTAATCGCGCCGGGATTCGAGGCGTCGAAATTCGTAAGGCTCAAATCCGCAAACGCTTTCCACCTGGCGGTAAAATCATATCCGAATTTTCCGTAGGCGCTGTACTGATTAAATTCCATATTTTCACGGATTCCGTCGCTGTGGTTATATCCGAACGACAGATAGCTGCTGAACTTTCCCGAACGGACATGATTGTTGACTTCCGAAGAAACGGTATTGTACGAGCCGTACATTGCCCGGAGATTCGTTCTGATTCCGTCTTCCGCCTGTTTTTTCGTGATGATGTTGATAACTCCGCCCAAAGCATTCGAGCCGTAAAGAACCGACGCCGGACCGCGTACAACCTCCACCCGTTCGGCAAGCAGTGTCTGATAAGCATCGGGCAGAGGATGACCCATAAGTCCCATATATTGAGGATGTCCGTCAATCAAGAGCAGCACGCCCGTAGTCGGACTGCCGCCTACTCCCCTGATTTTCATCCCTCCGGCAGAGCCGGTGGATACTCCGTACCCCATAATGCCGCGTCCCGTAACAAACAAACCCGGAACTTCCTCTGTAATAACAGGTAACAATGACTGTTCCAGTCTGTTTTCAATCGTTTTGTTACCCACAACGGTTACACTCATGGGCAAATTCCGCAAATTTGTTTCCGTGCGGGAACCTGTTACGATAATTTCACCCAGTTGAACCGAATCGTCTATGACCCGGGCAAAACCCGCGCCTGCAAACAAAAAGT
>JAISSE010000099.1 GCA_031273285.1 Prevotellaceae bacterium | reverse complement strand
TTGTTTACATAGTGTGTAAGTTAGTTTTTCATAGGTTAGTTCAACGGACGAGGTAGAGAAACCCAAACTCTGCCTCGTTTTTTTTTACTTTTTTTTTATTACATTTGCACGCGATTTTTTAGACTATTACTTGAATGATCGAGACTGTAATTGACAATGCCGGAAACCTGAAACAGGTTGCAATAAAGATATATGAGGGCAAACGACTGACTTTTGAAGACGGCGTTTCGCTGTACAAATCCGATAATTTATCGCTGCTGGCATCTCTGGCTCTGTTCCGAAAAAACCGGATATCCGGAAAGAAAGTCTTTTTTAACAGGAATTTCCATATCGAACCGACCAATATTTGCGTATTCGGATGCAAATTCTGTTCCTACAGACGAAAAAAAGACGACAGGGACGCATGGGATTTCGACATTCCCGAAATGCTGAATATTTGCGAAAGATATGTCGGACAAAGCATTACCGAAGTGCATATTGTGGGAGGAGTGCATCCCCGCAGGGATTTACATTTTTACGGAGAACTGGTTCAAAAGATAAAGACTGTTCTGCCCGACGTTCATATCAAGGGGTTTACGGCTGTTGAGCTGGACTATATGATACGAAATGCGGGTTACGACATTGCGCAGGGCTTGAAAATTTTGAAGGATTACGGGCTGGATTCCATTCCCGGCGGCGGCGCCGAAATATTCGACGAAACTGTTCGCCGGAAAATTTGCGGAGACAAAGCCCCTTCGCAGTTGTGGTTACGGATACATGAAGCGGCTCATAATGCAGGACTTCCGTCGAATGCGTCCATGCTTTACGGACATATCGAAACTTACGAACACCGAATCGACCATCTCGAAAGATTGCGCCGGCTGCAGGATAAAACGGGCGGTTTCAATGCCTTTATTCCGTTGAAATACAAAAATGCGAACAATTCCATGAGTAATATCGGAGAAATAAACGCCGCGGAAGTCCTGAAAAACTTTGCCGTCTGTCGTTTATATCTTGATAATATCCCTCACATAAAATCCTACTGGCCCATGCTTGGGAAAAACACGGCTCAGCTGGCGCTGAGTTTCGGGGCTGACGATGTGGACGGGACAATCGACGACTCTACAAAAATATACTCCATGGCAGGCAGTGAGGAAACATCCCCCTCCATGACCGTTTCCGAAATGATAAAACTCGTATCCTCGGCAGGTTTCACGCCTGTCGAAAGGGATTCCCTGTACAACGAAATAAAAATATATTAGCTTTAATCGGGACAACGGGCTTCCGCCTGTATATCAACGGAAAAGAATGCCGGGAAAATATTCCGCTCCGGTGAAACACGAAGAATGTCGAAATAGTTGAATAAATATCGGAATAGTGCAATCGTTCAATAAATATAACAGCGTATATTTGCATCGTTAAATTAAAGGAACAATTTTCCGTAATTTTCATGTAAAATGATTGATAATAAATAAAAAACATAATAAATTTGATATGAAAAAAGATTTGCTGAAATTCATGATGGCTGCAATATTGATGACCTTTACCGGTACAATTGCGGCAAAGAAGGACATTATTGCGGAACCGCTGCGTATTTCGACGCAGCAGAGAATCCCTTCCGACCTCGACAAAGGCGCGCGGATTATCATAAATAATATCGAAAACTGGAATCCGGCGCAAACCGCGATTATTATTTGCGACATGTGGGACAAACACTGGTGTAACGACGCCACCGCCCGTGTAGCCGAAATTGCTCCGGCGATGAACGAAGTGCTTGCGATTGCTCGCGGCAAGGGCGTCAAAATCGTTCATGCTCCGAGTGACTGCATTGATTTTTACAAGGATCATCCGGCACGGAAAGCGGCACAGAAGTACAGGGACAGCAAAATTGCAGCATTAGCCGACGGAAATAAACTGCCTTCGGAAAAAAACGCCGAATGGCCTGTCGACCAGTCGGATGAAGGTTGCGAAAACAAAGACTGCCAGCCGCATCGGGCATGGTCGAAGCAGATTGAATCTCTAACTATCACGGACAAAGATATTATAAGCGATTCGGGCGCCGAAATAGGTGCTTATTTCAAGAAAACGGGTATTAAAAATGTGATTTTGGTGGGCGTACATACCAACATGTGCGTAATCGGACGTTCTTTCGGGCTTCGCGCCATGAAGCGCATGGGAATGAACGTGGTGTTGATGCGCGATATGACGGATCTGATGTACAACCATGAAAGAGCGCCTTTTGTCGACCATTTTTCGGGTCTCGATCTGATGGTCGAATACATTGAAACATACGTATGTCCGACAATAGTATCGTCCGATTTCACTGGAAAGAAACAGTTTGCCTTCAGGAACGACAAGCGTCCGCGTGTAGCCTTCGTAACCGCCGAAAGCGAATACCGCGCCAATCAGCGTCTTCCGGAATTTGCACGTGAACTCACGTTGAAAAATATTCACAGCGATTTTGCCCTTGGCATTCCCATTATGAGCGACGCCAAAAAGGACGCCGACGAGCAGGTCAAAGCCGAATATGCCGCTTACGGGATGCCCGTTGATACCGACGGGAAAACCGCTGTTCCGACACGCCATAATCTGGAAAATCTCCAGATATTGCAGGACGCCGACCTTGCCGTCATATTTATTCGCCGCCGCGCTCTCGAACCCGAAAAATTGCAGGCTGTTAAGGATTATGTTGCAAGCGGTCGCCCGCTTCTGGGTTTGCGCACGGCTTCACATGCATTCGATGCCAAAGCCAATGTGCCGCGAGAGGGTGGAGGAATCGTCGCCGCCAAAGAAAACACTTCCGATTTGTTGGCTCAGTGGCCCGAATTTGACGAAGAGGTACTGGGCGGTAACTATCAGGGACATTACGGACACCTGCAGACGGGTACGGATGTCTCAATCGTCCCGGGCATGGAAAATCATCCTATCCTGAAAGGAGTTACTCCGTTCAACAGCCCGAACTGGCTTTACAGAAACCGCCCTCTGCGCTCCGACAAGGTAACCGTTTTGCTCACAGGCAGTAATCCCAACGTCCCCGACGAACCGTTGATGTGGATTAACGGAAACCATATTATATATACATCGCTCGGACACTGGGACGACTGGAAAATCGAAAGTTTCCGCAATCTGATGTTCAACACTTTCGACTATTTACTGAAGTTAAACAACAAATAAAATAATATCATTATGGACAGACGCAGTTTTATAAAAAAAGGAGTTATAGCCACCGCAGGAGCAGGTATCGGAATCAATTCGTTATTCGCTTCTTCCTGCGCGGGAGCCAATGACCGTATCGTGCTGGCTCTCGTCGGCAGCGGAGGCAGAGGACTGGGATGCATCATTAACTGTTGCAAAATAAATGAAAATGTAGTTATTAAGACCGTATGCGACGTCAACAAAACCAAATTGAACAATGCCGTTGCAAAAGTCGAACAGGAATTGGGCTACAAGCCGTCGGCAACGGAAGACATGCAGGAAATATTCGACGACAGGGATGTGGACGCCGTATGGGTTGCCACTCCCGAACACTGGCACACTTTGGCGACAATCCGTGCGTGTCAGGCGGGTAAGGATGTTTATGTGGAAAAAAATCCGTCCATCAATATCTGGGAAGGAAGAAAAATGGTGGAAGCGGCTCGAAAATACAAACGTATCGTGCAGGTCGGATTTCAGAACCGGAGCGCTCCCTACGGCTTTTCGGCTCGCGAATATATCAGGAGCGGCAAGCTGGGAAAGATTGTTACGGTCAAATGTTACAATCTGTTAGGCGGAAGCAAATGGAGCGAAAGACCCGAAACTCCCGTACCCGCATGGCTCAATTGGGATAAATGGCTGGGACCGGCGCCCATGCGTTCGTTCAGCCCCTCGATTGTGGACGAAAACGGTCGCGGCGACTGGCTGAGCTACTGGGCATACAGCGGCGGCGGACTTGCCGACGACGCCTCGCATGTGATGGATCTCTGCCGTCTGGTAATCGGCGATCCGCCGCACCCGAAATCCGTATACGGCTGGGGAGGAAACCATGCGTTTGGCGGAAGCAGCGAAACTCCCGAATTTCAGACCATAGTTTATGATTTCGGCGACTTTACTTTAAGTTGCGACAATGCCTATGCGACCAATTACATGACCAAGACGCCCGGCGATATCCGCATGGACAAAACCAAATTCCCGAACTGGCGAAATAATGCTACCCGTACCGAAATTTACGGTACCGAAGGCATGATGTATCTCGGTCGGCACGGCGGCGGATGGCAGGTATTGGGTCCAAACAATGAAATTGTCGCTCAGGAAGGCGGAGTATTCCCCGATAACGAACATCAAATCAATTTTATCCAGTCGCTTCGCTCCCGTAAACAGCCGAACGGAGAAGTTGAGGAATGTCATCGCAGCGCTACGCTCGTTCATCTCGGAAACACGGCTTACAGGGTTGGAAACAAACAGCTTTTATTCGATCCGGAAACCGAAAAGTTCACGAATGACGAATCGGCAAATAAAATCGCACGGGGAAGCTACAGAGAAGGTTATGTCATTCCCGAAAAAGTATAATCCGCTAAGAGAAACACCGGAAAAGGCGTCGGATAACATCGTGCGGATTCGGTGTCGAATAATATGCCGCCGGTGCGGAACGGCGCTAAGCGTTTCCGCACTGATGATGTTGTTTGTACTTAATACGTTGCAGGCACAGACACAGTTTCATGTTTCGCCGAAAGGCAGCGATTCCAATGCCGGAACCCGACAAAGCCCTTTCCGTACCATAGACAGGGCAAAAGTCGAAGCTCGCGGAGTACGGGTCGGCGAAATAACCGTCTTTCTGGGCGAAGGCGTTTACCGGCTTGACAGTCCGTTGATTTTTACACCCGAAGACGGCACGGCGGGCAAGTCGCTGACTGTCCGTTCGTATGTCGGCGAAAGGGCGGTCATCACGGGAAGTATTGCGCTTGAGAGCTTGCAGTGGAAACCGTATAAAAACGGTATCCTGAAAACCGGACTTCGGGATGTGGCGACGATAGACATGCTTACGGTAAACGGCGAAATACGCCAAATGGCGCGATATCCGAATTATGACCCGAACGCTGTCCGTTTCAACGGTACTGCCGCCGACGCTACCGACCCCCAAAGGGTGAAGACATGGAAAAATCCGGAAGGAGGTTATCTGCATGCCATGCACAGCCACGACTGGGGTGATTTCCATTACCGAATCACGGGAAAGGACAGGGACGGAAATATCTCGATGGAAGGCGGCTGGCAAAATAACCGCCAGTACGGAATACATCAGTCCAACAGGATGGTGGAAAACATTTTCGAAGAACTCGACGCTCCCGGCGAATGGTTCTACAACGCCGCCGAATCGACACTTTACTACTATCCGCCCGAAGGCGAAGATGTCAATTCCGCTCTTTTCGAAATTCCGCGTCTGAAACATCTGATCGAACTGCAGGGCAGCGAAACAAATCCCGTAAGGAACATTACGTTCGACGGAATCGAACTGACTCAAACGCTGCGCACTTTTATGGAGAAATACGAACCTCTGCTGCGTTCCGACTGGACGATTTACCGCGGCGGCGCCGTTGTCTTCGAAGGAGCGGAGAATTGCGCCCTGCGCAACAGCTATCTGCACAATCTTGGAGGTAATGCCGTCTTTTTCAGCAATTATAACCGCAACTGCGAAGTTTCCGGCTCGCATCTGACCCGTATCGGGGCAAGTGCGGTGTGCTTTGTCGGCGACCCGAATGCCGTGCGTTCTCCCGCTTTTGAATACGGACAGTTTGTGCCGACAAACGAAATAGACCGCATTCCCGGTCCCAAGACAAACAATTATCCGGCGCATTGCAGGGTGCACGACAATCTGATTCACAAAATCGGTCTGTTCGAAAAACAGATTGCCGGCGTGGAACTCTCGATGTGCAGGACGATTACCGTCAGCCACAACAGTATCTACGACACTCCGCGGGCGGGAATAAATATCAGCGAAGGCACCTGGGGAGGTCATATACTGGAGTTTAACGATGTTTTCAACACCGTGAAGGAAACGGGCGACCATGGTTCGTTCAATTCGTGGGGAAGAGACCGGTTCTGGTATCCGGAAAGTCAAACGATGGATTCTCTGCTGGATGCAAGTCATAAGGATTTGATTCTGGCGGACGCCGTCGAAACGGTGATTATCCGAAACAACCGTTTCCGTTGCGACCGCGGCTGGGATATCGACCTGGACGACGGTTCGACAAACTATCACATATACAATAACCTCTGTCTTAACGGCGGTCTGAAGCTCAGAGAAGGATTTTACCGGATAGTCGAAAACAATATACTTGTTAACAACACATTATACCGGCATGTATGGTTCAGGAACAACGGAACCGTGTTTACACGGAACATAGTGATGCTTCCCTACGAACGCTATGCGGGACACGATACGCAGGGGACTTTGATTGATTATAACATCTTTACCGACAGCGCGACATTCGAAACGGTGCGGGAAGAGGGTACCGACGCTCATTCGACGGTATGCAGAGTGCGGTTCAAAAATCCCGCGTCCGGCGATTTTCGTGTAACGGAACGGTCGGAGGAAGTATTCCGTCTGGGATTCCAAAACTTCGCGATGGACCGTTTCGG
>JAISSE010000084.1 GCA_031273285.1 Prevotellaceae bacterium | reverse complement strand
CGCGAAAACGGCGACCCGTTTGTTTTTCATGCCGTATCGATTGCCGAGATACTTGTAAAGGAGCTGGGTTTAACGGCTGTTTCCGTTGCCGCAATGTTTTTGCACGAATCGAATCCCGAAGAGAAAAATATTACCGGAATTTTTCCGGACGACATCGTAAAAATGGCTGTCGATTTGAACAAAATATCGAATATCGACATCAAAGTTACCGGTTTGCAGGCAGAGAAATTCCGCAAACTGATAGTATCCCTTTCTCCCGATCCGAGGGTTATACTGATAAAACTTGCCGACAGGCTTGAGATTATGCGTTCACTGTCTTTTTTTCAAGCTTCGAAACAGTTGAAAAAATCCAATGAAACACTGCTGCTGTACGCTCCGCTGGCTCATCAGCTGGGTCTGTACAACATCAAACAGGAACTGGAAGATACCGCGCTGAAATATTCCGAACCCGAAGCGTACAGAGAGATAGTAACGAAACTCCGCACTTCCGACAGCGAGCGCAGCAGGATGATTGCGGATTTTCTGAAACCCATCGAAAGGGAACTGAAACGCGCGGGGATAAAATATCGTATAAAAAGCCGCACAAAATCGGTGTATTCCATCTGGCGAAAAATGCGGAAACAGCAGGTGCCTTTCGAAGGCATCTACGATGTTTTTGCGATAAGGATAATAACCGATTCGCTGCCGCAGGACGAAAAGCCGGACTGCTGGAAAGTTTATTCCATTGTAACAAACATCTATACGCCGAATACCAGCCGTTTGCGCGACTGGATATCCTCGCCGCGTCCGACGGGATACGAATCGCTGCATATAACCGTCGATACGCCCGATAAAAAAACCGTTGAAGTGCAGATACGCAGCACGCGGATGGACGAAATCGCCGAAAGCGGGATAGCGGCGCACTGGCGGTACAAGGGCGTCCGTCAGCTGGAAAACATGCAGCTGTGGCTGGAAAAGGTTCGTACACTGTTAAATTCCCCAAGCGAAAACATCGACGCTCAGGCTTCGTTGCAGGAATTGAAGCACGACGAGATATTTGTCTTTACTCCGGCGGGCGATTTACGGCAGTTGCCGGCGGGTTCCACCGTTCTCGACTTTGCTTTCGACATCCACACCGGCGTAGGCTCCAAATGCGTGGGCGCAAGGATAAACGGCAAAAATACAACCATCAAGGATAAACTGAAAACGGGCGACGTGGTCGAAATACTCACCGCAAAAAATCAGATTCCCAAAGCCGACTGGCTGAATTATGTCGTAACATCGAAGGCGCGCTCAAGAATCAAACAGCGCATGCGCGAGGAAGCGACCAAACTTGCCGGTCTGGGAAAAGAGATGCTCGACAGAAGACTGAAAAATTGGAAACTGTCGCTGAACGACGAAATTCTGGCGTTTCTCGTCAAACACTACAAATTTAAGGTAATAACCGATTTGTATACGGCTATCGGCGACGAAAAGATAGATTTGACGGAGGTCAAGGGACTTTTGCAGAACAGCGAACAGAAGGCTGTCGATACGCAGGATACGGGCGCAGGCGAGCAGACGCCCGTCAAGCGGAAAAAAAGCGAAAATTCCGATTGTCTCGAAATAGACGAGAACCTCAACAATATAGCCGTTAAACTCGCGAAATGCTGCAATCCGATTTTCGGCGACGAAATTTTCGGCTTTGTTACGATAAAGGAGGGTATAAAAATACATCGCGTAACCTGTCCCAATGCCGTCCGTCTGCTCGACAAATACAGCTACAGGGTGGTGCGGGCGAAATGGAAGCAGACAAAGGAAGCGCAGTCGTTTCAGGCGACTCTCAAAATAACGGGCTACGACGAACACGGAATTATGGGACATATCAACGACGTCATAATGAAAGATACGGGCATTTCGGTGAGATCCCTGAATATATCGAACGAAAAGGGCATTTTCGAAGCGCGGCTGCAGGTTTATCTTCACTATAAAAAACAGCTGGACATGCTGACGGTGCATTTGCTGCAGATAAAAGGCGTGGAAAAGGTTATCAGGCTTTCCAGCTGATTTTCAAGAATACAAAATATTAAAAAAGATATTATTATGATAATTTTAGACGGTAAAAAAATATCAATGGAGATAAAAAAGGAAATCTCCGAAACGGTAAAGGCGATTGTCGCTGCCGGAAAACCCGCGCCGCATCTGGCGGCGATACTCGTGGGCAACGACGGCGCAAGCGAAACGTATGTGGGACACAAGGAAAAGGACTGTCGCGAAGTCGGTTTCCGTTCGACGGTGCTGCGGTTTCCCGATTCGATTTCACAGGAGGAACTTCTGTCGGAAATCGTCAGGTTGAACAGCGACGGCGAAGTTACGGGGCTGATTGTTCAGCTGCCTTTGCCGAAGCATATCTCCGAAAGGGCGGTTATCGAAGCGATAAATCCCGACAAGGATGTCGACGGGTTTCATCCCGCGAATGTGGGCAGAATGGTAACGGGCTTTCCGGCATTCGTTTCGGCGACTCCCGACGGGATAATCGAACTGATGAAACGTTACGGCATCGAAACGGCGGGTAAAAACTGTGTTGTTCTCGGACGCAGCAACATTGTCGGGCGTCCGATGGCAAACCTGCTGTCGCGGAAGGCTTACCCCGGCGACTGCACGGTTACGGTGTGTCACAGCCGAAGCAGGAATATCGGAGAAATATGCGCCGGAGCGGACATTATCGTGGCGGCTCTGGGTGTTCCCGAATTTCTTACCGGCGACATGGTTAAAGAGGGCGCCGTGGTTATCGACGTCGGTATAACAAGGGTTAAAGCCGACAACAGGAACGGTTTCCGTCTGGTCGGCGATGTCAAATTCGACGAAGTATCGGCAAAGGCATCCTTCATCACTCCGGTTCCCGGAGGAGTAGGTCCGATGACCCGAGTCGCTCTTCTGAAAAACACACTGAAAGCATATTATTTAATTAAAAATTAAAAATTAAAAATTAAAAATTAAAAATTACGAATTACGAATTACGAATGATTGAACATGTTTGTTGACAATAATTCACGTGTAAATATTTTTTGCACATGATTAACCGGATTTATTTTTTCTAAGGATTTTTTGCAGAATTAACATGATTTTATTATTTTACACGATTAACATGATTTTCAGGATTAACAGGATTCGTCGATATTGTTCGGCGAATCCCGTCGGTCGTCCTGTAAATCCTGTAAATCGTGTAAAATAAATCATGTAAATCGTGTTAATCGTGTAAAAATAAATTAATCATGTAAAGGAAATTAATCATGTAAAATAAAATCAAATGGAATTAATTATGGAAAAGGAAAAGATTATCGACAGGTTAATGAACGGGGAAGCTGTTTATCAGCAGGGGATTTCCATCGACTGTGTGATTTTCGGTTTTCACGACAGGATGTTGAAAGTTCTGTTAAACAAATTCAATGTCTCCGACAAATGGATGCTGCCGGTAGGGCTTATAATGAAGGACGAAGACATCGACGCCGCCGCCTGTCGCGTTCTGAAAAAAAAGACGGGGCTGGACAGTATCTATTTATATCAGTTTCACGCATTCGGCAGCACGGTGCGACCCAATCTGAAAGAGCACAGGGATATTTTGCTCAAGCTGGGACTTCGCGACGAAAACCACTGGATTGCACAGCGTTTTGTCAGTATCGGATACTGTGCTTTTCTGGAATATTCGAAGGTGCGGATTCGCACCGACGGCGACGAGGAACTCCGGTGGTTCGGTATCGACGAAATACCCCCGCTGTATTCCGACCATAACGGCATCATCGAAAAAGCGCTGTCTGTTATCCGAACTCAAATACGTATCATTCCGATAGGATATAAACTTTTACCCGAAAAGTTTCCTCTGTCCGAACTGCGGAACATCTATGAAGCGATACTTGGGCGGGAGCTGGACAGACGTAATTTTCAGCGCAAGATACTGTCGACGGAATATGTCAGGAAACTGGATGAAATTTATAGAAAACCGGGGCAGAAACCGGCTGTCATGTTTTCGTTCGTCAGGGAAAAATGCGAAGAAGCTCTGAAAAAGATAACCTGAATCTCCCGCCGTTACCGATTGCACAATGTCAAACGATTATTTCAGGTTCAAACGGTTTACCGTCAAACAGGACAGGACGGCGATGAAAGTCGGGACGGACGGCGTCCTGCTCGGTGCGTGGGTGGCTGTGAACGGTTCGGAAAAAAACGTGCTGGACATAGGAACGGGTACCGGGCTGCTGGCGCTCATGATGGCGCAAAAAATTCCCGATGCGAAAATAACTGCCTGCGAAATAGATGAAAGCGCCTGCCGACAGGCTATCGAAAACATATCGTCGGCAGGATGGAGCGAACGGATTACCGTCATCAACACCGATATACGGGCATATGCGCCTAATTCCGAAAAATTCGACCTGATAACCTGCAATCCTCCGTATTTCGAAAAATCGCTGAAATCGCGGGACGGCAAAAGAAACTTAGCCCGGCACAACGACAGTCTGCCCTTTCCCGACCTGATGGACTGCGTGCACAGGCTGCTGCGCGACGACGGACGTTTTGCCCTGATTGTTCCCGAAAAAAAAGTCGGCACAATTATCGAACTCGCCGCCGGAAAAAAACTGTTTCCGGCGCGACGGCTAAATGTCAAATACAGGGAAACCGGCACGACGGACAGGGTCATCCTGGAACTAAGCTGCATTGTCCGGCAACCGGAGGAAACGACACTGACCGTCAGAACCGAAAACGGATATTCCGACGAATATAAATCCGTTACGAAAGAGTTTTATCTGTATAGTTGAGAGTTGAGAGTTGAGAGTTGAGAGTGAAAAATAATTAGTACTTTTGCGGAAGAAAAGAAAAAGGTAAACTTTATTATTTCATCATTTAAAGTAACATATTATGGCAGTTTTTTTTAGAAAAATTCAACGTAACGACCCGCGCAATCCCGGCGGAGTGAAAAAATGGTACATCATTTTGAAAAGTCTGGGTACGCGGAGAACAAAGGAAATCACGCAACGCATGGCTGACGAAACTACCCTCAATCCGAAAGAAGCCGAAATCGGTCTCTACGAATTTGTGAAAGTGTTGAAAGCAACGCTCAAAGAGGGTTATACGGCTCAAATAGACGATTTGGGTACGTTTTATCTTACGGTAAATTCGTCGGCATCGGAAACGGAAGCGGAAGCAAATGCCCGCAACTGCACGGGAATACATATCCGTTTCCGTCCGGATGAGGCATTTCAGAAAGAGATGGATCATATCCGACTGAAACCTTTGGATGAACTTTCCGCAAAGTAGTATCACCACCTTCCGCAAGATGGTTGTACTACTTTCCGCAAGATGATCGTGCCACTTTCCGCAAGGTAGTTGTACTACTTTCCGCAAGGTGGTCGTACTACTTTCCGCGTCAGCAGGCAATAGAGAAATGCTTTAAAGCATATATTTTGGAAAATGATATGCCGCTGTTAAAAATACACGATTTGCCGAAATTATACACCTGAGTTCCGTTTAAGCGCCAGCCAAAAACCCATCAGGCAGTCGGGTATAAAAAGTTTATCCGACAAAATAACAATTCCGGCGGTCCAATATTTTAAGGATGCGCAAAAATTTACTGAAACAGAGCCAACTGTCCGTGCATCGGCACTTTATCGAACCGGATGGCAGGCTTTTTATCGAAAAACGCATATGCAGCAAGCACAGCCACCAGATTCATGAGGAAGTTATGCAGCGAGCGATGTCTCGAATGCTCTATCTCGCATATGTTCTTCAGTTGATCGTTAATTGTCTCGATTATAGAACGTTTTCGAAGCATGATTCGGTCATGCATGCTCATCAGCCGGTTCTTCATGTTGCTTTTGATGCCTGTTACC
>JAISSE010000022.1 GCA_031273285.1 Prevotellaceae bacterium | reverse complement strand
CCCTCGCCCCCATATAATTTTCCATTAAAACAGCAAGGGAATACCCGTTATTCGGATATTCCCCTGGAAAACTTTAAAATAAGCAATTATGAATTAGAAATCATATTCGACTAATCCTGTAATTTGGCACAAAGAAATTCGCGGTTAAGGCGTGCGATGTGCGATATTGATATTGCTTTCGGGCATTCGGCTTCGCATGCCTGCGTATTTGTACAGCCGCCGAAGCCCAGCTCGTCCATTTTGGCAACCATTGCTTTGGCTCTTCGCACGGCTTCGACCTTGCCCTGCGGCAGTTTTTTCAGCGACGACACGCGCGCGGCGACAAACAGCATCGCCGAACCGTTTTTGCAGGTAGCCACACATGCTCCGCAACCGATACATGCGGCTGCGTCCATTGCTTCGTCGGCGTCGGGTTTGGCAATCGGGATAGCGTTTCCGTCGGGAACGCCGCCCGTATTGACCGACACAAAACCTCCCGACTGCAGGATTTGGTCGAAAGCATAACGGTTCACCGCCAAATCCTTAATGACGGGAAATGCCGCCGAACGCCACGGCTCGATGGTTATCGTATCGCCGTCCTTAAATTTGCGCATGTGCAGCTGACAGGTCGTTACCTCGTCGTCGGGACCGTGCGCTCTTCCGTTGATATACAGCGAACACATGCCGCAGATACCCTCGCGGCAGTCGTGGTCGAACACTATCGGGTCTTTTCCTTCGCCGATAAGATTGTTGTTCAGAATATCCAGCATTTCGAGGAATGAGGTGTCGGAAGAAATATTTTCTATGTTAAAGGATTCGAACCGTCCTTCAGCTTTGGCGTTTTTCTGACGCCATATTTTGAGTTTAAATTTCATTTCTTTTAAAAATACATTAAAGTTTAAAAACAATTAATCCTTATAGTTTCTTGTGGAAACCTTAACGGTTTCATAAACCAGAGGTTCCCTGCAGAGTTCGGGGTCTTTGCCGTCTCCCCGATATTCCCAGGCGGCGACGTACATGTAATTTTCGTCGTCGCGTTTGGTTTCGCCGTCTTCCGTTTGCATCTCCTCGCGGAAATGACCTCCGCACGATTCCCTGCGGTTCAGAGCATCCAGAGCCATAAGTTTCCCTATTTCGATGAAATCCGCCAGACGCACGGCTTTTTCCAGTTCCTGATTGAACTCGGTGTTTTCGCCCGGAACCAGAACGTCCGACCAAAATTCCTTCCGAATTTCCTCAATGAGGACAAGAGCTTTCTTCAAGCCTTCTTCGTTTCGCGCCATTCCCACATATTCCCACATGATGCGGCCCAATTTCTTGTGAAGAACATCAACAGGCTGTTTTCCCTTTATAGCGAATATCTTGTCGATTTTTTCCCTGACCTGTTTCTCCGCTTCGTCGAATGCTTCGTGTTTGATGTCCGTTTTCGGAGTTTGTATTTCCTTGGCAAGATAATCGCCTATCGTGTAGGGCAGCACGAAATAGCCGTCGGCAAGCCCCTGCATCAAAGCCGAAGCGCCCAGACGGTTTCCTCCGTGGTCGCTGAAATTGGCTTCGCCGATTGCATACAAGCCCGGAATGGTGGTCATCAGGTTGTAATCCACCCAGATGCCGCCCATGGTATAGTGTATTGCCGGATATATCTGCATCGGTTCTTCGTACGGATTGACGTCGGTTATTTTTTCGTACATCTGGAAAAGATTTCCGTAACGTTCTTCAATAACTTTTTTACCGAGACGTTCTATCGCGGTCGAGAAATCAAGAAATACCGCCAGACCCGTTTCGTTGACGCCGAATCCGGCGTCGCAGCGTTCTTTTGCCGCACGCGAAGCGACGTCGCGCGGAACAAGGTTTCCGAATGCGGGATAACGGCGTTCCAGATAATAATCGCGGTCTGCTTCGGATATTTGCGACGGTTTCAACTGTTTTTTGCGCAGTTTTTCCACGTCTTCCAACTTTTTCGGCACCCATATTCTGCCGTCGTTACGCAGGGATTCCGACATCAGGGTGAGCTTCGACTGCTGCTCGCCGTGAACGGGAATACATGTGGGGTGAATCTGTGCAAAACAGGGATTTGCGAAAAAAGCGCCGCGTTTGTAGCACTGTATTGCAGCTGAACCGTTGCTGTTCATTGCATTTGTCGAAAGGAAGAATACATTGCCGTATCCTCCGCTTGCAATGACCACGGCATGAGCGCCGTGACGTTCTATTTCGCCCGTTTCCAGATTGCGGGCGATTATACCTTTTGCCTTGCCGTCTATCATGACCAAGTCCAGCATTTCGTGCCGGTGGTACGATTTGACTTTTCCTTCGGCGATTTGACGGTTGAGAGCCGCGTAGGCGCCCAGCAGCAGCTGTTGCCCCGTCTGTCCCCGCGCGTAAAATGTTCGGGAAACCTGCGCGCCTCCGAAGGAGCGGTTGGACAGCAGACCGCCGTATTCCCGCGCAAAAGGCACTCCCTGAGCAACGCACTGGTCTATTATCAGGGGACTTACTTCGGCTAAACGATATACATTCGCCTCTCTCGAACGGTAATCTCCGCCCTTGATTGTATCGTAAAACAGGCGATATACCGAATCGTTATCGTTCTGATAGTTCTTCGCCGCATTGATACCTCCCTGTGCGGCAATGGAATGTGCGCGTCTCGGACTGTCGGATATGCAAAATATTTTCACATTGTATCCCAGTTCGCCAAGCGAAGCGGCTGCGGAGGCTCCTCCAAGACCGGTACCTATAACGATGATTTCCAGCTTGCGTTTGTTTGCCGGACTTACGACTTTTATATTTGATTTGTGACGTGTCCACTTTTCGGCTAAGGAACCGTCGGGTGTTTTTGACTGCAATTTGTTGTCGGACATATTATGCTAATTTTTAAATTATTCAAATAAATTATTGGTGTAAACCCAGAAAGAAATAAACCGGTATCGAAATGAAAGCCAGCGCGACAATAATCGCATATATTTTGGCAATCAGTTGAAAACGGGGTATCCATTTGGAATTGTTCACGCCCAGCGACTGGAATGCGCTCCAGAAACCGTGCGAGATGTGGAAATACAGCGCAACTATCCAGGCGATGTACAAAATGCAGTAATACCACTGGTTAAACAGTGTAACCAGCAAATCGTAGGGGTTTTCGCCATGATTGCCGATAAAGTGCTGCAACTGCATTTTTGCCCAGAAATGGGAAAGATGCAAACCGAGAAAACCAAGCACAATCACGCCTAACACGAACATGTTTTTGGATGCCCATGAAGACGCTTCGGTCTTGTTACTCACCGAATATTTCACGGGACGGGCTTTCCGGTTGTTTACCGTGATAATAACGGAGAAAAGTATATGGACGGCAAAACCCAGCGCCAGCACAGGCACCATGACCTGTATCAGTATGTTTGTGTCCATAAAATGGCAGGCGGCTTCGTATGCGCCCCGCGAGAACAGTGCCGTGAGATTGACCGACACATGCAACAAAAGGAAAACCACCAAAAACAAGCCGCTCAGGCTCATAATTAACTTTTTTCCGATTGAGGAACAAAAAATGTTGCTCATAATTTAATTTTACTTTTGCAAATGTTGTTACTAACTAATTTATATTCAATTACTGTTTTTAGCGTCATACCCGACGTAAAAGTTCCGGTAATAGGGCACAAAATTATACTTTGTTTTCCGAATATACAAATTCATTCGGCTTTATTGCCGGATAATTTCCTGCAAAATCACAGTTCAACATAATTCAAATTCCTTGATATTAAAGCATTTCTAATGGCATTGTCGTTGTTTAAAACTTTTTTTCGGGCAGTCGAAAACAGCCATTTCCGATTGATTTTTTTCTCTTCGGTAACGATAAAAATTTCCGTTAAAATGTCTTTTATGCCGATTTTTCCGATAAACGATTTCAGACTTACGAACACGACAAGCGTATTTGCGCCGGCATTGTCCAGAAATTTTTCGATATCGGCGAAAGGGATCAGCGAAGAAATGCAGGTTACTGAAATTTTGCCGCTGTCCGAATATGCTTCGATGTTGTTTGAATGCCAGCTCATTCCGGATATTTGGGCGGATACTTCATGCTGATGTTCAACTGCAATTTTCGATTTCTGGTCGGGAATGAAACGTATTTCGCTATTCTTTTTCAACGACTTGTAAACTTCCCATATCACCGTTTTATATCTGTTCAGAAAAGCGTC
>JAISSE010000007.1 GCA_031273285.1 Prevotellaceae bacterium | reverse complement strand
TAAAACGATAAGGTCAATTTTACCATCACATTACGTCCGGCTTGCGGGAAAAATCCATTTTCGAGATAGTCGGCGCTGCCGTCGGCGAATACAGCCCTGTAAACCCATGCCGATGTGATATATTGCCGGTCGAAAATATTGTTTATCAAACCCTGAATACCCAAATTGACGCCATACAATTTGAACGAATAATCAATCCTGAAATTATTCACAAAATAGGCGTCAAGACTGCGGGCTTCGCTTGAAGTATTGTCATAATATTGTTTGCCCACATATTTTCCGGTCAGCAGAAACAGCAGATTCCTGACCGGAGTATAACGCAAAGCAGCGCTGCCCGTCAATTCGGGCGAAAACGAGATATTGGTATTGCCAAGATTTTCGGCGCGCTGTTCCATCTGTTCCCAATCCCAGTCATTGTCGTACTGGTCGGTGAAGGCAACAAAATTTTTGATTTTATTACGACTCAAAGTTGCGGTAGCCTCAAAACGCAACGACTTGGCTATCCGGATGCCGCCTGTTAGTTCTATGCCGGCGCGGTAACTTTCCGGAACGTTTTCCATAATGGGATACCCCACGCTGCTCAGTTTTCCGGTTGATACCAACTGGTCTTTGTAATACATATAATATAAGTTGACATTCAGGCTGACCGCCGGTAGGGTAATTCTGTAGCCAAGTTCGGTATCATACAACCGTTCCGACCTCGGCGCTTCGGATACTCCCCATTTGCTGGCATCCTTAAAATCGGCACGCGTAGGTTCGCGGTTAGCAACAGCAAATGAGGCATAAGCCGTATTGTGGTCGTTGATGTTGAAAAATGCGCCTGCTTTGGGATTGAAGAAGTTGAAATAGTGCGATTGTCCGAGTTCTGCCAAATCATCGTCCAAGCCCTCCATCACATAGCCGATATGACGGTATTGCAGGTCGCCGTAAATGTTTATCAGACGGTTAGCCTGCCATATAGCTTTGGTATAGATGTTATAATCGTCCTTTGTACCGTTGTTTTTATACCATTCGTTGTTGAGAGCGGCGCCGTTATTATACTTTACCCACAACACTTTACCGAAATGGTCGCCGTCGTGTTGATTCACTGCTCCGCCGGTTGTCCATTGCAGATTATCGCTGTTATAATTGGTTGAAAACGTCAGCCCGTAGAAATAATTATCCATCCATTTTTGACGGATCAAATCGCTTTTTTTTATTGTGTTTCCGTCGATTTCGATATTCGGCAATGCGTGTTCCTCCAGCGTTCTGTTCAGTCGGTATTCTTCGTAATAACCGATACCGCGTGTAAGGTGCAAAGTTGCATGTCCCCGCCAGCGTTCGGCAAACTGTTGTGCAAATTGCAGATGATAATGTGTTTGCCGATAATTGTCGGTATTGTTGTAATACCTGATTTGACCGTCCTGGTCGCGATATTCGCCCGAAGGATTGTAGCGGCGGTTGATACCGGGATTGAAGTCCGGCGCTCCTGCCCCGAAATAAGGATATTTGACGCTGTCAAGCGCATACCCCGGCACGCCGTTCCAGCTTAGTCCCGTATGTTCTTCTCCGTGAAGTATCGAGAATTTCACGGAAGTGTAATCACCCTGCCATGCCCCCGATACATACAGGGATTGATGTTTGGCGGCGCTGCGTTCGATATACCCGTCGGAGCGCACGGAGGATAAGCGCGCGTCAAAGCCGAATCCCCTGCCGACAGCGCCTGTGCCGAGGCTGACGTTATTTCGGAAAGTGTTGTACATTCCAACAGTTGAACTAATTTCGGCATAAGGCAGAATCGAAGGATTATTCGTCTGCATGTTGACTGTAGCTCCAAAAGCCGCTCCGCCATTGGTTGATGTTCCTACGCCGCGCTGTATCTGGATTGAATTGATCGAAGAAGCAAAGTCGGGCATATTCACCCAGAACACCGCTTGAGATTCGGCGTCGTTCAGCGGAATCCCGTCGATGGTTACATTTGTGCGGCTTGGGTCTGTTCCTCTGATACGGAAGGTTGTGTTGCCTAATCCCGTACCGCTTTCGGACGAGGTTACCACCGACGGCGACATGTCGATAATATACGGTACATCCGTCCCGATATTTGCCTGCCTTATTTCGGATTTAGTGACTGTGGTTTGTGCAACCGGAGTCTTTTTTGATGCACGGATGGCAGAAATCACCGTTTCATCGAGTTTGATTGTGTCTTGGGCAACTGCCCACACGCCTGCCGCAGCAAGCGATAAGGTTAAAAATACCTTTTTCATTGTACATTTTTTTGTATTGACAAATCGTTTTGCCAATGGGTTTAACAATAAAAAAGAGGTAGTTGAAAAAACTATGAGAGATATGCCTTAAAACTCTTTCCCTACGGCGGCTTTACCCGCATCAGGTTCGAGGGTATAATCTCAGCCTGCTCACGCAAGCACCCCTAAGAATCTATTTTGGATTATCCAAAATTCGGCGCAAAAGTAGTACTTATTTTTGTAAAAACAAGACTTTTTCTTTTTGTCGCTAAATCTTATTTTGAGGTGCTATTATTTCTGGCTGCACCGTAGCAATGCGAACGAAAAGGTCGCCAAGCAGCCCGAAGGGCTTAATTTTCATAACCGCAGGTCATCGACCTGCGGAAGTAACCTCCCGAACA
>JAISSE010000288.1 GCA_031273285.1 Prevotellaceae bacterium | reverse complement strand
TCAATTCGACCCCTTCGGGGTCGCACAACAGAGATGTACATTTCTTCTATAAACATTTGACCTCTTCGAGGTCTTGAACTTCATATCTGTTATAAGTTTTTTATTTCTCATGCCTAAATTGAATATTCCGACAAAAATCACATCAATCTCAAAAACTAAGATCCTAAATGATCATCAGGTTCATCCTTCATACATCATCCTTCATACATCATCCTTCATACATCACAGTTTATTTAACAGTATTGTAACAATTTCGTTTTTGTTACGTAACAGTTACGTTTTACTTTTGTGCCGGAAACATATTGATTATGAAACATACTGAAAAGGAATTACAGGAGCTCAAGGAAGAAGTGAGCCAAATGTGGAAACTGGTTCTCTCACAGCTCGAAAAGGCGAAACAGGCTTTTTTGACGGGAGACGTCGAACTGGCGCGCGAGATAGCAAGCCGCGAAAAAAGAGTGGATGCCTTCGAATTGAAAATCGACAGTGACTGCGAGAATTACATCGCCCTGTACAGTCCCGTAGCCGTCGATTTGCGGCTGGTTCTGTCTTTAATCAAGATCAGCATTACACTGGAACGCATCGGCGATTTTGCCGAAAGCATTGCCCGTACCCTCATCGACGAAGACGGGGACAAGCCGGAAACGCAGATTACGGAAGAATTGCAGATAGAAAAAATGTTCGACATGCTCATCGGCATGTTGTCCGACAGTTTTGTGGAACTCGAATCGGAAAACACCCGCCTGTCGGGAAAAATTATGGCGAAAGACCACGAAATAGACATGCTCTACTGTCAGTCTTTCGATATTTTGACCCGTTACCTGCAGGAAAATCCGACCCGCATCCGTTGCGGACTGAAGACCATTCTGCTTCTCCGCAAACTCGAACGCATTGGCGACCACTGCAATAATATTGTGGAGGAAATCGTGTTTTACGTGGACGCCAAAGTGCTTAAACACGGCGGGAACAAATAGAACGAAACTTTTCACTATATTTGCAGCATGAATACAGACAATGCAAAAGCACCGAAAATTCTTGTCGTGGATGACGAATCCGTGATTTGCGAAGTGCTTGAATTTAATTTGACCAATGAAGGGTACGAGATTACCTGCGCCCATTCGGCGGAAGAAGCGGCAAAAAAACTCCTGCCCGCACATTCGCTTATCCTTCTGGATGTGATGATGGGCGGTATGTCGGGCTACAAATTTGCCGAAACACTGAGGCAGAAAAAAAATCCCGTCCCTATTATTTTCCTGACAGCCAAGGATACGGAAAACGACATGCTGACCGGATTTTCCGTCGGCGGCGACGATTATATCTCCAAACCTTTTTCGATAAAGGAGGTGATTGCCCGCGTGAAAGCCGTACTGAAAAGGTCGGGCATTGCAGGCGAAAAACCCGACAGCAGAGTTATTTTTAACGATATTGTAATCGACGGCGAGTTGAAAGAACTGAGTATCGGGGGTGAAAAAGTGCCGCTGACGAAAACGGAATTTGACCTTGTCATGTTTCTTGCCGAAAATCCCGACAGGATTTATTCACGCGACGAAATCATCGACCGCGTCTGGAAAGAAACTCCCTATATCACGGAACGGACGGTTGATGTTCATGTTACACGCATTCGCAAAAAACTCGGCGCTAAAGCCGCTCTTATTGTCAATCGCGCCGGATTCGGATACCGGTTCAATATTTCACAGGAATGAAAGCAAGTTACAAACAAAAGATTTTCCTGCATTTCCTCGTAATTTTCACCGTATTTGCAGCGGGTATTTTCTGTATCGTGCAGCTGCGCGAACGGCGGCACAAAACCGAAGCGCTGGAAGAAAAACTTGACGCATATGTCAGGATTGCCGATGCGGTCATATCGAAACAGACCGTACCCTCGGTGCCGGACAGCCTGCCGGCGCTGTTTCCCGACAATCTCCGTCTGACACTGATTGACCGTCGCGGGCAGGTGCTGTACGACAACGTTGCGAAAACCGCCGGGATGGAAAACCACGCCGACCGTCCCGAAATAATTGCGGCAGGCAGAGCGGGAAAAGGAAGCGATATCCGCGTTTCGGCTTCCGACAAAAACAAATATCTGTATTATGCCAAACGCTTCGGTACATATTATATACGTGTGGCATTGCCCTACGACATCAAGATACGGCTTTTCCTGAAACCGGACAATCTTTTCCTGTACTATATAGTTCTTCTTTTTGCGGGGATGCTGATTCTCATCAATCTGGTTGCCGGAAGATTCGGAAAATCCATCAAGCAGCTCCGCGATTTCGCCCTGTTCATGGAAAACGGCGGGGAAGAAACGGGCGATTCGCAATTTTCGAAAGACGAGCTGGGAGAAATAGGGTCGAAAATTGCGGAAAACTACCGTCAGCTGAAGGAAAGCAAAAAGGAAATTGCACTCGAACGGGAAAAACTGCTGCAGCACGTACACAGTTCGGAAGAAGGTCTGTGTTTTTTCTCTGCCGACAAGTCGGTGGAATTTTACAACGGACTGTTTATCCAGTATCTGAATGTGATTACCGACTGGGCGAACAGCGACCCTGCCGCCGTGTTTACCGACGTCGCTTTCGGGAAAATCGGGCAGTTCCTGTCGAATCGGGAAACTCCGGACAATTACTTCGAATCGCACATAGATAAACACGGGAAACATTTTGCGGTCAGGGCAAATGTGTTCGACGATAAAAGTTTCGAAATCATTATCAACGATGTTACAAAACAGGAAAAAACCCGACGGGTAAAGCAGGAAATGACGGGCAATATCACCCACGAACTCCGCACGCCGGTTACCGGAATACGCGGATGCCTCGAAACCATTCTGGAACACCGGCTGGATCCGGAAAAGAAGGATTATTTCATCAGAAGCGCATACAATCAGACGCTGACCCTGTCGGAATTAATCTGCGACATGGGACTGATTACCAGGATGGAAGAAGCTCCGCAATCGTTCCGCTCGGAAGAGATTGTAATCACAAATCTGCTCGAAAGCCTGAAAAACGACATGGAAATTCTTTTGCAGGAAAAAAATATCCGGATGAACTGGGATATTGCCGACAACGTAATCGTAAAGGGCAACGGAAACCTGCTTTATTCCATATTCAGAAACCTGACCGATAATGTGATTCGCTATGCGGGTACAAACATCGACATCCTTATCAGCAAGTTCAACGAGGATAAGAACTTTTACTATTTTTCGTATTCCGACAACGGAACGGGCATCCCCGACGAACAGCATCTGAATCGAATATTCGAACGCTTCTACCGTATCAATGAGGGACGTACAAGAGATACGGGCGGGTCGGGGCTGGGACTGTCGATTGTGAAAAATGCCGTCGCATTCCACAAAGGAACGATTGTCGCCAAAAACAGAACGGGCGGAGGACTGGAATTTCTGTTCAAATTGCAGAAAAACGGCGGAAATAATTGAGAATTGAAACACCCATGACAAAATAAACTTAGACACACAGGGGGGATGATTATACTCCCCGCGTGGTTTTGTTTTGTCATTGGTGTTTCATCATATAATATTTATAAGATATATCTATATCAATTAATTATATATTAATTTCTTTGAGAACGGGAGTTTTCGGACAGACACTATTTATCCGCGGAAATCCTTAAAATCTGCGTCATCCGCGTGCTTTTGAATCGCTATATCTCTTCAGACATAGTGCGTCAATTGACCGTCTTTCAGCAGATAAAGGCGGCGATTGTCCAGCAGTCTCACATTATTCTTAGTCATAGGCTCGTCCACGATAAGCTGCGTATGCCCGATAAATTGGATGATATTGTTGTCGAAAGGCTCTGTTTCGTCGTAATATTCATAAATATCCGCCCACAGCGGACTGCCGAAATTA
>JAISSE010000235.1 GCA_031273285.1 Prevotellaceae bacterium | reverse complement strand
ATAACCGTATTTCCAGTGCGTTTCGGGCATAATATCGAAGTTCATCCCGTATACGGATGCGATAAGTGTCGGCGGCATAAACACTACCGACGTGATGGTAAATATCTTGATGATTTTATTCTGTTCCACGTTGATAAGTCCGAGTACGGTGTTCTGGAGATATTCCAGCCTTTCGAAACCGAAATCGGCATGATTCAGCAGCGAATTGACGTCGCTGATCATCACGGTTACCTTGGACTGTATGTCCGACGGAAACAGATTGCTTTTGAGTATTGAGGACAAAGTACGCTGCTTGTCGATGATATTTTCCCTGATTATCATTATGTTCTCCTGCAGCTGACTGAGGTAAACCAAAGTTTCCTTTTCCACCTGATTGATTATGATTTTTTTCGTTAACTGAGTGATTTCCTTGGCAATTCCCTCTATCATATCCGCGTCCAGGTCAATTCGGTTTTCGAGAATGGATATCAGCAAATGATAACCGGTGATATACAGGCTGTGAGTGCTCATGAGCTTGCGTCCGACTTCGGAAAGCGTCCTCAGATCCGTGTTGCGCGAAACAATCAGAATCCCTCCGCATATGGTAAACGACACGGGTTCTTCCACATAGCCGTCGCCCTGCGACAGCAGGAAATTCGTGTTGCCGTAAACAATATCGTCGGTTTCGGAATATCGCGAACTGCTTTCGATTTCTTCCGCCTGCGCCCGCGTCTGCAATTCCGTGTTGAGAAACGCCTCAATCGCCCGCTTTTCCTTTCCGAGCGGGTCGTTCAAATCAATCCACACAATATCTTCATATCCCAAATTGTTCAGAACCTTGAGGTCGGAACTTTGTAAAATTTTATTCCCCGATTTATAATAGAACAGAACCATAATTTTAAGTTTTAATTTAATTAATAATATCGTTAATTGTTACTGAAATTTGTCGTAAATGCCCTTTAAATTATTTTAAAGGGCTAACAACTTCGATATTTTGACCTCAATTTCAGAACCATATTCCAGAACTTCACAAGAGCCTTGCGTTTCATGAAATCGAAGTTATAATCAATATTTTCCGTGAGATATTTTACGGCGTCCCGATAATCCGGAGTATGCCGGTGTTCGCTGATCGCCGCCGGAATATTTGCCAGTCCCATGGTTAAAGCGCTGTTGAACATCGCAATGAAATCGTTCGACAAAGGAGTTACGGCAGTCCATGCCGCAAAAACAAATGGCAAGCCGGTAAAATCCTTCCATGCCTGCGCCAGATCCGTCCTGTACTTGAATTTGTCCTCGTAATCAAACACTTTGTCGCCGATAAGCACGTATGCCGAGTCTTCCCTGTCGGGATTAATATCGCTCAGAGAGTTCAGTCGAACGGGATGTACATTGATTTTCCAGTAGTCGTCCAATAAAAGCCGAGCCAGAAGGACGGATGTACAGGATTCAAAATCAAGATAAAGGGTTTTTATTTCGGAAACAGGCAGGTTGGAACAGATTACAACCGAACGGACATTGCCCGACGCGCCTATGCAATAATCCGAAATAATTTGCCGGTCGGGAATCTGCGGCACTACCGCAGCGGGAACTATGCCCAAATCAGCGTCTTTGTTGAGCAAACTGACGGCGCATTCGGCGGGTGTATTATACCGAAGGTCGATATAATCAATGATTTCCGAATGCTTCAAACCATATACAAACGGTGAAGTATTGAGATATGATATGACCGATACTTTTATCTTTTTCATATAAAACGCTCTTTAATTAAGAATAATACCCTGTTGTTTGCAGTATTATCCCGACGGCATGTCATTACATATTCATGTTTTACCGCGACAAAGGTACGACGAAAATTACAGTTACGCAAACAAAGTTTCGCATATATTTTCACAATTCTTCCAATACGCAGTAAACAAGCCGGATAAAAAACACTCGAACTCCCGATCCGATAATGTTTTAACCGGTTGCGGCGAAAGACGGATAAAAACGGAATTGTGTACGACAAAAATTGTGCTGTAATTTTTTGCCGAATTGCTTTAAGAATTGCATAAAAATGAAACAGTGCACGACAAAAATCCCGTCGCTGTCCCGCGCTGCGCTTCGCCTGCGGAGCGCGGTGGTAACAGATCCGGCGGTTGCCATTGCAGATACGCGGCATGTCGCGTATCCACGGCGGCACGTAAATTCCGGCAGCGGTTTAATGTTGATAACCACGTACAAGCGCTCTACATGCGTAGCGCAGCGCGGGATAACGACGATGATATTTTTGTTCCAAATGCCGATTGATGATAAGGTTTACCAATATTTTTTTTCCGTTTTGTTCGATGTTTCAAAAAAAGTTATTAACTTTGCGTCATCAAATAAAGCAGGTTTATTGTAAAAAGTGATGATTATGGACGAATTTGTTGAATACCGGTTATCGGCGGAAAAGATATACAAGGTGATTGACTGCAAAACAGTTACCTGCTTTGACATATTTGCAGCCGGGAGAGAAAGACGTGCGTCGGAATATGAGGCTAAATTCACGGAAAACAGTATTTTCAGTTCTTTTTTCGGTTTTTTGCCGACAAAATCCGATTTCAATACTTCAAATTTCGATTTTTGCAGTTTGTGTGATTGTATCGGTATGTCCCGAAACGATTTCGGGTCATCCCAAAGTCATTTTTTGACGTCCCGAAGTCATTTTTTTACGCCAATATGCCGCACATTTACGCCAATTTGTCGCATATTGACGCCAATATATCACATATTGGCATCAATGTTTCGCATATTGGCGTCAATGTTTTGTGCATTGGCGTCAATATCTCACGTATTGGCGTCAATATCTCGCGCATTGGCGTCAATGTCTTACGGATTGGTGTCAATACCTCGTATATTGGCGTCAATGTCTCACGGATTGGTGTCAATACATCGTATATTGGTCTCAATGTTTCGCATATTGGTGTCAATAA